>CAZIMR010000191.1:0-3688 GCA_964540215.1 uncultured Puniceicoccaceae bacterium | reverse complement strand
CAAGACCTCATTTGGTTAAAAGCGCTCAGCGATACCGCTGAGGGACAACAAGAAGCCATCCTCACGCTGCTGGATACCGTTCGCCAATTTAAAGTAAAAACGTATTTGGACGATGGATACAAAGATACCTATTCGCTCGACAGCGAAACGACACAATCTTGGCTCTATCGACTCAGCGCGGAGATCCTACTCCCTGGTGACGAAACAGACCGCAGCGACACACGCAGCTACGTGTTCGCCAAACGCGTCTCAGGCACCGTCCAAGTCGGCGCATCAAGTCTACACAATGTAATCTTCGAAATCCCGCAAATCACCCTTGATGCACTTTACACTCTAACCGATGATATGCAGCCTCCCCCCGAAGCTTCAAATCAGCCGATCGCTCCAGAGGCGCCGATAACCCCGGTTCCCGAGCCCATCAACATAGTCGATGCCGCGACCGCGCCATAATTGATAGCCGTACAGGTCGTTATGTGGGAGAAAATTAGAGCTAGAGGACTTCTATTTTTAGAACTCTGCCTTAACTTATTGCTGCTGATACTTTTTTCAGCACAAGCCTTTGTCGGTTTCTGCATATGGATATACGGCTATGTACCCGCACCTACGCAGTGGCTAAATGAAACGCTCTTAGAGCAAAAATTCGACGGCTTCTACATTCAAGCGGAAAGCTTCCGAGTGAAGTTAAGCGGTGAGATTGAATTAACGAAGCTCGTTGTCTATCACAGCGAAATGAGCGATCCGGTACTGACGGCCGACAGCACCGCACTTAAATACACCCTGTTTAATCAAGGCGCCTACCAATTCACACCGACTGCGCTCATACTCTCAAACGGAACCCTAGAGATACCAGCGATTTACTCGCCTGACGGCCATCGCACCACAATACTTGAGCGCATCGCCTTTCACGTCAGCCTCAGCGAAAGCATGATTTGCATTGATTCAATCGCCGCTCAGCACGCAGACATCTATTTGCGCGGTTCCATTGACTGGCCACTCCAATTCTTCGACAAGCCTGAAAGACCAACGATTGAACGATTCTACGAACTCATCGCTGACATCCTTAAAGAAAAAGAATACTTTTCACCCTTCATACAACCAACCCTCGAATTCGCGTTAACCGCACAGCCCGACGACTCCGTAGACGTATCGATTCACTTGTCATGCGAACAATTAAAGCATAGCTACGTGACCGGGACGGACTTCAACTTTCGGACAAAATTTAAATTACAAGATGGCGCAATCACACCCCTGGTTCCGCTAATGCTACGAGCGAAAGAAATCGACGCCGCAAAGTTGAACTTTGCGGCCGAGCAAATAACTGCGCACGTCGCCACCGACCAATGGGCAGACCTACTCGACGGCATCTGGCCTAAATTCGCCATCAGCGCACAATCAGTGACCGCACATGGAATCGCGCTAGAAGGCTCCCAAGCCACCATCTCTGCAGTGAACTATCCAGACCTTCAATTCACTGGTTCTACCAACGGCCTAAAAGGTGGTGTCGAATTCAAAGCGAAGCTCAACAACACAACCATGAGTGGCCACATACAAGCCCACGGCAGCGTTGATATAGTCAAATTTCTGCCTACTTCCGTACTCACAAAGCTTCCCGAAATCGAATTCGGGTCGACGCCACACTACGACCTTTCAGTCACTTTTGACGACGGGTTAAAACTAAATAGTGCAACCTTCAAGGTCGATGTTGATGACGTCACCACAAACGGACTGACGTTCGATCACATACTCGCAGAAGGCAGTTACACACGGGATCTCTTCTGCCTTGAGAACATACTCATCGAGCGCGGCAAACAATGGATCGATGCCACCTTCAGTCGGAACAACACAACCAAGGACTTTAAAATAACTTTATTTGGCTCTGTGTTGCCCAAACAATACAGCCCAATTCTCCCGAAATGGTGGCCTAAAGTACTCAAAGATATCGACTTCAGCCAGGCTACACATAACTACGGCGACTTCGTCATTTATGGCTCTAGGGTTCCGCGGCCTGAGGTGTTCTTTTTCGGCCATGCAGTAACCCACAGCGTAGCCTACCGAGGTGCGCTGATCGACCAAGGCGAGTTGATCGTCCGCGGTCGCGGTAACTACGTCGAGCTGCACAACATCAACGCTGCAACGAGTGACGGTTGGGCAAAAGGTGATATCAGCTTCACCTCTAGAAAAATCCCTGATCGTGGCCTGCTCTCCGTACGCTACCACCTCGATTCATTGATGCCCCTCGACATCGCTTCGAAAATATTCGGCGGCACGATTGCCAGTATTATCAGTGATTTTGAAGTCACTAAACTACCACGAGTCAAACTCAACGGAGTCACCTTCAACGATGCCTATCCTCAATACGCAGACAAAGACACCTTCTACCTAGACGCCGATATACGCACGCCAATCACCTTCAAAAATACGCCCCTCGACCACCTTCAGTTCAAGCTGCACAGGCGCAAAGAAGCGATCTACCTCAGAGATCTAGAATTTGGATATGCCGACGGGAATGGCATCGCGCAGGTCGATATCGAAAACACTCCCGACGACGGCAATCATCTGCGCATCAACCTAAGCCTCCGTGACACCAATCAAGCAAAGGCCATTGAAAACCTACCAAGTTTCGACGGCATCGAAGCTCACTTGACTCAGTCCGAACCCCAAGCAGACGAAGCAAACTACAGTAAAGGGGCGCTAGACCTTAACCTACACGTCCAAGGGCCAATAGATAATTTGTATGGATTCAATGGATACGGAGACTTCGTGACTCACAACGAACAACTAGGCGCGATTCAGATACTCGGACCCCTATCCAACTTGCTAAAAAACACGCGTCTCAGCTTCACCTCATTCAACCTCGACCAAATGACTGGCCGGTTCGCAGTTGAGCAAGAAATGATCAACTTCTCGGATTTGATCATCGAAGGCCCTCGCACCAAGATCTGGTCACAGGGCACCGTGCACCTTCCAGATCAAGCACTCAACATGGACGTGCGCGTCAAGCTATTTGAAAATATAGGCAATCCTGACTCTACGATAAACACCTTTCGTAAACTGATCTCCTCTCCTCTGCCTAACCTCTTAGTCTTTAACCTCAAAGGAACCATACACGATCAGAAAATCCGCTTAAGCTACGATCCCCGAAACTTCATTCCCGGGCTCAAACAAAATTAACCACAAGACAGCGTATCAAGTATCACTCGGCTCGCGGCCAAACCAGATAGCGCAGCCCCCTCAACCCTAGGCCCACCAAAACCATCCCCCGCTAATAACAAACTCAAATCCGAGTTATGGAAATACGCCTGTGGATAGGGGTTTAATGGTAACGTAAAGCCCCATCGATGGCAGGAATAATCAAGCACTGCGGACTGCAAATAAGCTGAAGCAGCCTCAAGCATCAGAGCACCGCGCACATCGTCCGCCGAGTCCCAGTGTTCCCGCGCAAAATCGGCACTCGCATGAATCGTCACTGTGGGTACATCGATTGAAATACCCTTCTGTTGATTATCCGCAATCCAAGTGATTGGAGACTCCTCAACCGGGCATGCTCCGTGATTTGCTAAACCGCTGGGTCCATCTAGGATCGCCAAAGTCGCCAATCCTAGATCGTAACGCACAGCACGCAACGCGGCCAAATCTACCCCGGCGTAATCGACCGCACTCGTATCTAATAACGTGAGAGCTTGCGGAA
>CAZIMR010000190.1:0-3713 GCA_964540215.1 uncultured Puniceicoccaceae bacterium | reverse complement strand
GATACATCACTCGCTGCAAGCGGACATCATCCCCGCGCCGTACTGCCAACCTCATAATCACATCGATTTGCCGCTGGAAAAGAGGTAGGGAATCGACCATGCCGCCCATGACTGGAAAGCCTGCCACGTCGTCCAACATCGCCGCACCACTGAGCGGTATAAAGTGCGCCGAGAAACGCGTCACTCGTGCCCCAGACGTATGCGCTGCTAAAATCTGCTGATTTGGTAAAAAAATGAAAAACATGCCCGGCTTCAAGCGAAACATCTGCCCCTCTGTGCTCAAATAACCCTCACCTCCCAAGCAGCACCAGAAGTTATAATGCGCGTCCCCCTGCGTCTGCCACTCCCAGTGATCCACCTCGGTGCACAGATACGGAAACCACGGCCGATCCACCAAGTGAATCCCGTCAAAGGGTAAGTCTGCTTCAATAGCTCGCATGAATAAGGAAATAATGCAAATTTACAGTGATTGAATCCATTCACACCCCCAACGCAAGTTGATAAACTACAGCCTATGATTCCAGCTAATTACCTCTCATCCCTCTTTTCACTCGAAGGCAAAGTCGCCGTCGTCATCGGTGGCACAGGCGAACTCTGTGGAGCCATGGCCGAGGGCCTCGCCGCCGCAGGTGCGGAAACTGTGCTGGTCGGGCGTAGTGAAGAAAAGGCCGCGGCACGTCTGGCCAAGATCGAATCCGCAGGTGGCAGGGCCTACTTCGAAAAAGTCGACGTCAATTCCAAGGCGTCCATTCAGGAATTGCTGGGCAACGTCATCGCCAAGTCCGGAAAGATCGACATTTTAGTGAACGGCGCAGGGGTAAACTCGCCCACGCCAATCTTCGACATCGAAGAGGACGAGTTCGACAGTATTCTTAACACTAACCTTAAGGCAGTGCTCTTTGCCTCGCAGATCTTCGGCAAATATCTGGTCGAGCGTGGCGAAGGTGGCAGCATCATCAACATCGGCTCAATGAGCGGCATCATTCCGCTCTCTCGCGTTTTCACTTACTCTGCGACCAAAGCCGCGGTGCATAATCTTTCTAAAAACCTCGCCCGCGAGTGGGCTGAGCAAAAAGTGCGCGTTAACACGATCGTGCCTGGCTTCTTTCCTGCTGAGCAAAACAAAAAAGTGCTCAACCCCGAGCGTATCGCATCGATTATGGGGCACACGCCTGCGAATCGTTTTGGCGAAGCCAGCGAGCTGATCGGAGCGACGCTACTACTCGCGTCCGATGCGGGCAGCTTCATGAACGGATCCGAAATCGTCGTCGATGGCGGCTATGCATCGATGACTATCTAAATCAGTTATCTAGTTATCTGTTCTTCAGTGATCAGTTTGATTTCCCTCAACCGAAAACTTAAAAACCGAAAACCAAACAACTTATTCCCCATGGCCTATCTCAACGAAAACTTCCTACTCAACAACAAGACCTCCCAGCGCTTGTTTCATGAGATCGCGGCCAAGCAGCCGATCATCGATTATCACTGCCATTTAGATCCAGTCGCACTAGCCGATAACGTGGGCTTCTCCAATCTCTCAGACATGTGGCTAAGCGACGACCACTACAAGTGGCGTGCGATGCGTGCCGCTGGCGAGGCGGAAGAGCTGATCACAGGTAAAGATTCGAGTCCGAAAGAGAAGTTCGATGCATGGGCCCGCACTGTGCCGCAAACTGTGCGCAACCCGCTGCACCATTGGACGCATCTAGAATTAAAAAGCTACTTCAAGACAGACCTCACCCTAAGTCCTAAAACAGCAGACGCCATCTGGGAACTCGCCAATGCTCGGATCGCGGAGGCCTCCTTCACCACTCAGAACATCTGCAAAGATTTCGACATCCGGGTCGTCGGCACAACGGACGATCCGATCGACGGTCTGCAGCACCACATCGCCTTCAATACCAGCGGACACATCACCAAAATGTTCCCGACGTTCCGTCCCGATAAAGGCATGATTACCACGGATGTTAAAGCTTGGAACAGTTGGACAGATCAACTCGCCGCGAGTGCAAGCACCACGCTCAATTCGGCTGCCGACTTTCTCTCCACCTTGAAAGCGCGCCATGATTTCTTCCATGAAAACGGTTGCTGCTTATCTGATCACGGACTCGAAAGTTGCCCGTTCTCACCTTGCCGCGACGATCAGGCTGAGGCCATTTTTAAGCAACTTCGTGCGGAGCGAACGCTGACAGCGACCGAAGGCGAACAATGGATGACCTACATCATGCAGCACGTTGCTCGCTGGAACGCAGCTCGTGACTGGACTATGCAGCTACACATCGGGCGGATCCGCAACGCGAACACGCAAATGTTCAAGCGCCTCGGCCCCGACACTGGCTACGACTCCATGCTCGACGAGCCAGTTATCCGTAAATTCGCAGGCTTCCTCGATAGTCTCGCCATCGACGACGCGCTGCCAAAAACGATCTTCTACCACATCAATCCTGCCTACTTCTACTCGCTGGCGACACTCATGGGCAGCTATCAAGACGGCCGAGTCGCAGGTAAAATGCAACTTGGGTCAGGTTGGTGGCACGCCGACACGCTCGATGGCATGCGCACACAGATCGAAGTGCTCTCCAGTGTCGGGCTGCTCTCGAAGTTCGTCGGCATGTTGACTGACTCACGTAGCTTTCTCAGCTTTCCGCGACACGAATATTTCCGTCGATTACTCTGTGGGATTATTGGCAACGATGTCGAAGCAGGCTTGATTCCAGATGACGCTGAACTACTCGACCAACTCGTTGCTGATATCTGCTTTGGCAATGCGCAACGCTACTTTAACTTCCCTGGAGTCTAACACATTATGAAAATCCTACTCACTACCACTTCCTATCAAGACTGCCCCGGTGACCATCATGCACTGCTCGACAGCACGGGCGCCGAAATCGTTCGCGAGCGCGGCCCACTGAGCGAAGCCCGCATGCTGGAGCTGGCTGGCGACTTCGACGCATTCCTTTGTGGCGACGACGAGATCACACAAGCCGTGATCGACAAATCGCTACCAAAGCTAAAAGTCATTGCAAAGTATGGTATCGGCGTCGACAAGATCGATGTTGCCTATGCGACCGAGAATAAGATTCCGGTCAGCTTTTGCCCCGGCGTGAATCACGCCACGGTTTCGGAGCATGTCTTCATGCTGATCTTGGCACTCAGCAAAAACCTAATGGAGCAAGCCAACACAACTGCCGCGGGCGGTTGGAAGCGTATGACGGGCCACGAAATCATGGGTAAGACCATTGGCATTATTGGACTTGGTCGTATTGGCCGCGAAGTCGCGATTCGCGCGAATGCCTTTGGCATGAAGTGTGTCGGCTACGGGCGCTATTGGCCTGAAGACTTTGCTATGGAGCAAAAAATCACCCGTATGGACGGCGTCACTCAGCTCTTGCACGAGAGCGATATCGTCACGCTACACACGAACCTCACAAAAGAAACTCGTGGTATGATCTCAGCCGCGACCATCAACCACATGCAGGATGACGCGATTTTAATCAACTGTGGCCGTGGTGAACTCACGCATGCCGCCGACATCGCAGCAGCACTCGAACGCGGCAAGCTTGGCGGTTACGGCGCGGACGTGCTCGACCAAGAGCCACCCCCATCTGACCACCCACTTCTCGGCGCCAAGAACTGCATTATCACACCACACGTAGGTTCTCGCACCTTTGAGAGTGTTCAACGCCAAGCAGGCATGGCCACTCAGAATCTGG
>CAZIMR010000189.1:0-3724 GCA_964540215.1 uncultured Puniceicoccaceae bacterium | reverse complement strand
CTGACAACGTGGTCGATCCGCCCTAATATTGTAATCACTACCAGCTACAATGTCCACCATGACTGTGGCTTCAGCCTTCTTCACGATGACATCACCGGTGAAATCCTCACTCCAGTCCTCTGCACCTTGAACTGAAACAGCACCAACAAGCGATGCACCGACTGCGATTAATAAATTGTATTTCATATAAATCTCCTACGACGAATGGAGTTAAACACCAACTGTAACTAAGCCCCAGTATACCCGATCACAGGCAGCAATAAAACCGCAGTTTGCGGTAAGGTTAGGACGTTTTACGAACAATTCACGCCTTTAACCTGAAATTGACAAGAGTGTCCATTCTCCTTTTTCAGTCAGGAGTTGGGAAACTCCTGTGCCAATCATAAAATCGACGGAACCCGCTGTAATTGCCATGCTTGATGCATTTTAAGTAAAACGGTAAACCATACACAAAAAAGGCGTCACCAAGGTGACGCCCTTTGAAAAGTAATTAAATCTGATTACAGGAAAAGCAATCGTTTACTTGCCCTTAGGCAAAGCTGAGAGACTAGTCCCCTAACGACGGCGGCGAACCATTACACTCGACAGTGCTAGAAAACCAGCGAGCAATGCATAGGTGCTTGGCTCTGGGACAGAGGAGACAGTGTGCACATAGAAATCGAGGTCGTTGCCGTTGTTTCCAGAATTAATGTCGATATTTGGAAATGAGGTGTAAGCATTTTTCCCGATCTGTTCACCAGCACCGTATGCATTGTCGCCCACAGTACGTACCATACCAAAGTTACGATAAATCGTATCATCTGAATCAGCAATATAAGCTGGATCCCATCCGAATTCAAAACCATACTCAATATTCGCATCTATGGTAAGCGTCTCGCCTAACTCAAATGTCAGGAAGCTATTATTGAGACCAGATAAATCTTGGCCAGCCATGTCATAGACCACTGGAATCGCAGTGAGGGACGTCCCTGCATTGGTCATATCAAATACGTTGAGTAACAAATTCCCTTTTCCAGCGACAAGAGCAGAAAAATTGTTAGTATTGGCGGGATTATTATTATAACCACCACCTAATTTGACTGAGATAGCGTTAATAGATCCAGCAACTGATGATGTAAAACTCTGACCAAGCGTGCGATCCGGGAGACTGGATCCACCACCATTAACTCCATTAATGCGCGCTGTCATGTTTTTGGTCGAGGCGGTGTCGTTGGAGATAAGCACTGACCCAGCAATTGGCGCAGTTTCACTCGTCGTGAACACTGAAGCCTGTGAAACTGTCGCAGCGCCGAGCGTTAAGCCAGCAATGGTGACTATATTTAATAAATTCTTCATAATGTATTATTCTAATGAGGGTTGGGTGATAATGGTTTTTTAATTAATGAACGGCTAGTATAACAAATTACAGTCACCTGCGCTACGGCATTTTGCGTCTAAAGGCGGATGTTTCGCGAAGCCCCATGATGAGATTAATGCAAAAAAAGGCACCACGCGCACGTGGTGCCTTTTGAAAGTCAAGTCATGACTGCGAATGTGCATTCAGCAGAACGTATCGCAGCTCAAACCTTCCAGTTGTCGTCGATCAGTTTCTGGATAGCGCCGAAGAGTGGTATTATGACATGTCCTCCAACACGGCCTACCTTTGGGTGCCGACCGGTGGATCGCCCACTGGCGACATCCGCGCCAAGGTGCAGGATCATGCCTTCACAGGCTCTTCTTGCAGTAACATCACCATCAGCGGCATCGATTTCTTCGCCACTACGGTAAACTTCACCAACAGCTCCAATATTCGTGTCGAAAACGGCGACTTCAACTACCCCAGTTGCACCAAGCGCATGCTCGGCGTCACCAATGCCGCTCCACTCACCACCAACTTCAACGGCGGCAGCAGCAATGTGTTTTACAACAACACCATGTCCTACGCCGAGACGCATGCCATTTATATGAATGGCAGCAGCAACCTCATCGACAACTGTCGCTTCGAATACATCGACTGGAGTTGCACCGATCTTCCCAACCTAATGAGCACCGTTTATATGCGTGGCACCAATCCAACCTTTCGACGTAATTATTCATACTGGTCAGGGGCATCCGAATTCCTCGATTTAAACAAAACTCCTTTCGTCGAGCTCAATGACATTTCCGAAATCGGCTATGTGCAAAACGACGGCGCCATGATTCAAATAACTGTTACAGTGCAATCAGGCAGTGATGTCGGCTACAACTGGTTTCATGACTCGTTCAAATACGGATCTCGATTTGATGCGGTCAATCTGCCAGATAGCCCGACTGGCAGCAATGGCCTTATGCACCACAACGTCGGCTACAACATTAAGACCACCTTAATGTTTAAGGGGGACGATCACCAGTGTATCAGTAATACCGCGTTCGACGCCGGTAATGACGGCAGGTACTGGGTGAACTATGTCTACCGCCGCCGCACCGATGCCGCCACACGTGGACTCAGCTATGAAACACAACACAGTGGCACCCTCGCGCCCGAGTCGTGGTCCAGCACGGGCTTTACCGAAACCAGCATTGCGCCCATCGACAGCGACTTCGAATCTGCCACCAGTCGCATCTCAACAGAAGGCATCGATCAGCTCTTTATTCGTCTCGAAATCAAATCCTCTGAGTAATCGATCAACGTAAATCATCCGCAAATAACCGCAATCTGCACGTTTACAGAACGAGAATTCGCTAGTATAGTAGTCACATCGTAAAACACAAAAAAACCATATCCCTACCCCGTCCTCCGGAAGGATTCACCTTAATCGAATTGCTCACCGTCATCGCTATCATCGCAGTGTTGGCCGCAATCTTGATCCCCGCAGTCGGCAAGGTTCGTAAGAATGCAATGACGACCAAGAAGGCATCTGCGTATCGACAATTGCACATCGCAAACACGATGTATGCCAGCGACCACAAGGGGAATTGCGTCGTCGTAGAGGACAGCCGTAGCGGAATTAAAAAACTCTGGCGTGAATTATTGGCTCCCTACTTGAGCGACGAAGGGATGAGAGCGCAAGATATCAATCAAGCCGAAATTTACTCTTGCCCATTCTACAAAGATCTTAACCTCGCCGCGAAAAACTGGGAGACAGGCGTAGGCTTGAACCTTAGGCTCCGTGTTCCTGAGCAAAACACACTCAATTCATTTTGGTCAGATTCAAAGAAGAACGATTATTCAGCTGAAACACTGCTGAGCGCGGTTACCTTTCCGGAACGTCGTCTTCTGTTTGGTGACGTCGTTGAGCAATTTACAATTGGCAATGTGAGCAGGTTAGATACCACCCGCCACGACGGCACGGGGATGTTCATCCGCTTTGATGGTAGCATCGTTTACCTCACTCAGGCCGAAGCCGAGTTTGCCTACGAAACCCCGGACAAGCGCTACACAGGACAACCCGAATAGCCACGGACAGTATTCGAACGTAGATCACTTTAAATCTGAAACGCCTCCTGTAATGGAGGCGTTTTTTGTGCGAACGACAATTGCTGAACGGCACGGACTTTAAGGGAGTAATAAGTAAAAACGTAGGGCCTTCGCTTGCGAAGCGCCGCCTGTATAATTTCAAACACGCGGCCTTCCGGTAAAGCCCTAATAAATCGTTCGGTATGCGCAGGCACGGATTCGCTTAGGCCTGCCTTTACTTCACTCGGTTAGCGACTTAGCTCGAAACGGTAGCGACCATCCTGTGCGATCTTCACCGGCCAATAAGCA
>CAZIMR010000188.1:0-3732 GCA_964540215.1 uncultured Puniceicoccaceae bacterium | reverse complement strand
GGCTTGGCCAAACGATCTACGTGGGCAAGGCCAAGGATCTGAAGAAGCGCGTCTCCACCTACTTCCAAGCCTCGCGCAAGCTGCTCGTCTCGCAGCCGAAGGTGCGCGCCATGATCGACTTGATCTACGACTTCGACTTGATCGTCGTCAAATCCGAGGCCGAAGCACTGCTACTCGAAGGGCAGCTGATCAAAAAATACAAGCCGCGCTACAACACCGACTTTACCGACGACAAGCGCTTCCTACTGGTCCGCGTCGATCGCCGCGAGCCACTGCCACGCTTCCGATTGACTCGCAACCGCACCGACAGCAAATCACGCTACTACGGCCCCTTCGCCCACTCCACTCACTTACGCCAAACCCTCGCGGCCCTGCGTAAAAAATTCGGCATCCTCCTCAGCGACGCCAGTCCCATCAAGATAGAGGCGGACCAATGGCGACTTTATGACGACGCCCGCGCCGAGATCTACCAGCACCCCAACGAGCTGAGCCAAGCCGACTACAGTGCCCGCGTGCAGGCCGCCTGCGCCTTTCTGGATGGCAAAACAAAGGAATGGCTCACCGAGCTGAAAGAGCAGATGCAGACCGCGGCAGATAGTCGCGACTACGAAAAAGCCGCGCAACTGCGCGACCGCATCACCGCGCTGGAGCAGACCAGTGTGCGCACCCGAAAGTTCGAACGTCCACTCCACGATCCAACGCCCAAAAGCGCAACACTCGCACAGCTGAAAACCGATCTGGCACTCCCGGCAACTCCCGAGCGGATGGAGTGCTTTGACATTTCGCACATCTCTGGCAGCTTCTGCGTCGCCTCCATGGTCGCCTTCAAAGAAGGCAGGCCCGACCGCAAGAACTACCGTCGCTACAAAATTAAATCCTTCATCGGCAACGACGACTTTCGCGCGATGGAAGAAGTCGTCGGCCGTCGCTACCGGCGCCTCAACGACGAACAAAAGCCTTTTCCTGACCTCGTCATCATCGATGGCGGCGCAGGCCAAGTGACCGCTGCGCTCAAAGCCTTTTTAGGCCAAGGGCTCGAACCACCCGCCCTGATCGGACTGGCCAAAAAGAACGAGACCATCATCTTCAGCGACGGTCGCGAGCCGCTCAACCTCTCGCATCACGATCCCGGGCTGCGCATGCTGCAACACATCCGCGATGAGGCACACCACTTCGCCAACAGCTTTAACGCCGAACTACGCAGCAAGAAACTGCGCGAATCGATCCTCGACGATTTTAAAGGCCTCGGACCCAACAAACGCCAAGCCCTGCTGAAGCACTTCGGCTCAATCGAAAAGCTCCGCGGCGCAGACGCAGAAAAAATAACCCAAGTCGACGGTATCGGCCCCAAGACCGCCGAAGGCATCGTCGAGTTCTTAAATCCTCGCGACGAATAAGGCGCTACCAAGCAATCTGTATTTCAAGATCGTGCACGGCTAAAGCCTTCTTGCGACATTGCAGGACATTCAACCCACAAGATCACTTTGAACGGTGGAGGATGACTCAAGCATGAACGAACACGCTTTTTACACAAAAGCGATTCACCTCAACTCAACGCGAGAGGCCCACTCGTGATTCTTTGATTATTGACCATAAAAAACCATCCACTTGCGTGGGTGGTTGAGATTTCATGATAATCTAAACCGACATTTACATGTCGTACGTAACAGCGGAACCGCCCCTAGGCGTCGCAGAGAGCTGCTTAACAGAAGTGGTGATTATTGCTGGAGTGTATGTTTCGCCAGCAACAATGTTTAGTTTCTTAATGTACTTGTCATCACCCACAAGATCCGCAATCGCCACAGAGGTAGTACCACTCTCTATGAAGTGCTGGTCTGCAGCGGTTGCTATCTGACGGAGATTATTCTGAATCATTTTTGATTGTGAGGTCTGACGAACTTTTTCGAAGGCTGGGACTGCCATTGCAGCGAGAAGAACGATAATGACCACAACGATCATGATTTCAACGAGTGTGAATCCTTTTGTGCTTTTATTATGCATGATGATATTCTTTTTGATTATTATTTACTACATCTTACTTGAAGAAATCCGAGCGAATCAAGACTGAAGCGTATCCATACAATAAAACCAAGACAAAGCTAATTGAGGTTAGTTATTAGCAAACTGCTGCCATTTACTGCTACCATGTGGCCGTCCGATAAATAACCAATCGCTTGTCCTGCATCTCTGCCAGCGCGCCCCAACTCCGCATTCACCAGAGTTCCAATCGAAACGTCGAACCAATAACACGTGCCCCATCCATTGACGCTCACAAATCGGCGCGATACGACCCACAATTAAGCAGACTAATTAGCAGGAAGAAGATACTAAAAATGAGCAGTATTTCGTTCGGCAAAGAATTATCGTCGGCAATTTAGAAACGAAGTGCGCCCGATAACCATGCAACCACAAAGGGGAGCACCATAAAAAGAACCATTGAGACATAAATAATTAGCTTAGCCCGATCTGCTTTTTTTTGCAAATCGGCTTGGCTCGCTGCTTTATCTAAATGCTCCATAAGTCTAGCATTATGCCAGAAGCACAGTCTCGGAAGCAATATGAACTTACCCCCTTCAGGTTAAATAGAGATCAATCGACAATCATCACCACCCGAAATCCAGTCAATCGATTACGTTCGGCTCGTGCTGCACTTCGCACCGGCACGCTGAAAATTAACTCGAGCCGATCTTGTGCGTGCCCACCGATGTGACGAACCTTCTCCGAATCAAACCGATCACCCGACTCTAGCCACTCACTGACATTGCCCAGTAGATCATAAAAGCCACTCGCAAACGGCGCCTTTTTGCCAACGGGCTGCGCCACACCATCTGCATCCAAAGAGCTCCAGACATGTTCTTCAAGTACAACGTAACGCAAACGGCCTAAGGCTTGGCGGAATTCATTCTCTGAAGGCAGTCGAATTTCTTTACCTAAAATCCACGACAACCGCTCACAGAAACTTTTCGCCTCCGTCCAACTAACCGAATCCACCGGATTAAGATCGCCTCGGTTACGACTCGGATTCGTGCCCATCATTAAAACATAGAGCGCCTGCGGCACCTCGGTGCGGAGCATGCGCAGGCCTGCCGTCTCTGGCACAGGAAGTAACGCATTATACACACGGCCCTGAATGTAGCCGAGATCGCTTTGCACCAAATTCAAATAGCGCACCTTCACCGCAAGCTCCTCATCGTTGAGCGAACTGTCAGGAAACGCATTCTGCATGTGCTTAATATCACGGCGCAATGCCACAATCACTTCCGCAGCCTCATACGTGCGGCGCTCGCCGAGTAAGCGCTTCAGCAAGTCGTGATTCCTCTCAATCTCCAAGCCCAGGTCAGCGCTTTGAGCCGTCTGACTCTTACGCCGAAACTCTACAACTCGCTCTGACGATGCGAAAGGACTATCAGGGTACGCTTTATTCAACTGCTTCTGCAGGCGTGCCACTTCGCCGTACAAGCTCGCCGCCTTCAGCGTTTCATCTTCAGCACGACTCGCATCCGCCAGATTCAACACTTCCTCGATTTCGAGATGATCTTGCCCCGACTCGATCCCGACCCATTTCACCTTTAAATCCTCCAGCCTGGAACCACTCGCTTGAGTGGTGCCCCGATACTCACGATTGAGCTGCTGCTGGATCTCGATGGCCTGCTGCAACAAGGCCGCTGCAGAATTCCACTCGTTCTTTGCAATGTATGCATCTGCCTCTCGCTCAAAATCGAGACTCTGTAG
>CAZIMR010000187.1:0-3775 GCA_964540215.1 uncultured Puniceicoccaceae bacterium | reverse complement strand
CGCTCGCTGTCGGCTTCACAGCAGTGAGCATAAAGCTGATTGAATCGGAGCTTTCGGCAGACTGCGAACCACCAGCCATATCAACAAAAGTCGCAAAGATGTCGGCATGATGCACAAAGGCATCCGAACGACTGCCCCCCACGGTAATCCCTGGAATGTAAACCAAGAGCGGCACCTTCAGTCCACCTTCATATACCCAAGTCTTACCTTGGCGATATGGGTAGTTAGAAGTTGGATACGAGTTGTATGCATTCGGCGTGCCAGATTTGTAGGCCCCTTTGGCTGGATCGTAAGAAGGCGCAGCGTTCACCTCATCGGTGGCATCGTCTTCAAGCATCTTATTATCATCAAGTGGCGTGGTGGATTTGCCGCCGTGATCCGAGGAGACTACAATAATAGTGGTTTCAGCAAGCGTCTTGCCTAGGTTGCGCGGATCATTGGTCTCGACCAAGTAGCTGCGTAACTCTGCAAAGCTATCATCGTAGCTTCTCATCATCGCAGCATACACAACGTTATCCTGCCAGACGCGAGTCTTAGAGCCGTAGTCTGTAATGAGTCCGCTCGCACCCGCGGGATGCGCGGCAAACTCGGCAGCCATAGACACCTTCTTATCTTTGAAATAATTAATGTCGCTCAACTTCGCCTCGACTGGGGTATGCACCGCATAATGCGCCAGCGTAAGCGCAAAAGGTTCGGTCGTATGGTTCGTCATCGCATCCGCAATAAAACCAATTGCCTTATCCGTCATGCGATCGGTGATGTATTCACCCGCAACTGGGGCAGCGCTGCCATAGTTGGCATCGTCCATATCAGGCAATTCAAACGTGTAAGTGCCGGTGGCATGCATATTCTCGACTGAGAAATAAGAAGCAGGCGGCGCGCCTGCATGACCCGCTGCGATACTCACATCATAACCTTGCGCGTCAGGGCCACGAGCGGGTTGGTCACCAAATGAATAGCCGGTAACAGGGGTTCCCGAAGGTGACTCGCCCAGGTGATATTTACCAATAAAACAAGTGCGGTAGCCTGCATCTTGCAGCGCTTCTGCGTAGGTTTTGTTGTCAAACGGAATGGCAACACCCGCCCCCGACTCGGAACCAGCAACCGTCGTCCCCCCTGCCCACAGCCCACTGCCGATTGGATTACCCGTATCGTCGACATAATAATCATTATTTGGCACCACTTCTGGGCGCCAATCATACTTGCCGGTTTGAATCGAACGCCGCGCGACCACGCAACGTGGGCCCGAGCAATACGCATTGTTAATAGAAAGTGCAGATGTCTCGATAAAGCTGTCCAGCGCTGGAGTTTCATAAATCGTCGGGCCATCAATTGCTTGGTCACGTAAACCGACGAGATCCTTGTAGCCCATATCGTCAGCGAGAAAGAAAATGATATTAGGCTGATAGTCTAAAGTGCTGGCGGCGCCCGATTCGACTGCGACCGAAATATCAGCGTCGTTGCTCGCATATACACGGTAGTTATACGACGAACCAAGTCCTAAGCCACGGTCGTAGTGATGCGTGCTGCCCGCGGGCAGTGTGGCAATAGTTGACCAGTCGCCGTCATTACGTTGCACGATGTAGCTATCCTCCGCGACCTCATTGTCTTCCCAAGACAAAACGATTGTCGCGGGGCCAGCTGTAATAGCAGTGACATCTGTAGGCGCATTGAGTGCTGCGTGTACAGATGCAGCTGAGGCCAGAACAGCCAATGATCCGCATAAAGAAACGTGTGTGTTCATGGGGTAAAAAGTAAAGGGTTTAAGCAATGAATCTATTGGGGCAGGTCATACGAACCAAGCCCCGCGCCTAAGAAATCACGGCAATGATTGACTACTCAACACGGCGAGCCAGACGACGGCGATGCACTCACCGGAAATAGCGAACCGCTCCTTCATCAAATTCAAGATGCCGAAGCTGCCTACGGAGCGCTCTTCTAACCGTCGAAACAGTCAGCGGCAGCGCCACGATTATTAGGGTTATCGGCTACGCCAAAGAACCAGTTGTTCTGGGGTAAAGATCGCCAGCATCTGTTTTGTATATTCGCCGAAAATCCGACTCTTGCCAGCTTCAAAACTCACGCCATCCATGGATTTTTTGTTCGCCATCAGAGCCACCCACTCGGCTGTGCGCGCTTCTAAAACCCCTACCAAGGCATTGAATTGCTGGTCGCTCAAACCCAATAAGGTCTCTGCTTGATTCAACGTTTTCAAAGCAGATCCCGGTAGATTATGGGTCACACGCGCGACGCCAACTTCAGGTGCTGCTGGAGTAGTCGATTCAGCTATGGATGGTGAGGCAGCAAGGAAGCTGAGCAGTAAAGAAATAGAGAGAAGTTGAAATGTAAGTCGCATATATCTAGTTTTTAGAAAAGAAGTTCAAAAAAAAGCCTCCGGCGGACCGGAGGCTTTTACAGATGTATATAAGCCTAAAGTTTACTTACGACGACGGATCATTACCACAGTCAGACTTAGAAGACCCGCAAGCAGTGCGTAGGTGCTTGGCTCTGGGACAGAGGAAACCACAATCTGATCGAGTTCAACAAAATCGGTTCCTGCAGCCCAGTTGTTCGCAACCCAACGGAAATTATCGACTGTCGCACTAGATAGACCCGCGATCGTGCCCGACTGCTGCCCTCCATACTGAGTAGTCCAAATACTACTTTCAAGCAGATAGCTACCATCATCTAGTCCCAAAGTTAGACTGATCGTAACAGGCGTTGTATCTGCCACTGCGGCAGATACAAATCCACCAATCGAGCTGCCGCGAGCAATACCTCCACTATCTGTAATTTGCCCAATTTCTCCATCTAAAGTGACTCTTGTTCCTTGGGCATTACCCTGTAAGCGAAGTTGAGCAATCGAAGTGTTTCCAGAATCTCTGAAATTTATAGCAAAAAAGGCATTATTGCCAGAGAGTTCCCAAGAAGAAAATGTCATCTCCGCTTTTACTGTACCTCCAGTCAGGCCTAGATCCGCAGGCAACACACTCCCTCCACTTCCCGAACCTCGGTTGACTGTGTATGAGTTTTCAAATCCCGGGCCAGTTAGGTCAGTGCTACCAGTATTAACGAAGGTCATGTTGTTACCGTTCACACCAGTTAAGCTATTGGAGGTATAGTCCCACTGTTCAATGATCGTTTGCCCAGATAGAGCCGAGGCTCCAGAGAGTAGAACGATCGCGCCGAGTATATTTTTTGTAGTCATTGTATTTTTTTTGGGTTAATAGTGGGGATATACATTGAATAAGACGATTTCTAGAGGTATTCACAAATACATTGAGCAGTGATAAATCGGCCTACCCTAATGAATAAACGCACTAAACTGCGCTTTTTTAGCAATTCGCTATAAATCCTCATCGTTACCATTGATCACAGTGCGATATCACTAGATGTATTTACTAAATGTTGGTTATTAATTTACTAATTTATGTAAATAATACCAAAGCATTCATCCGTAATTTATGCTTCAGACTAAGTTTGCCGCGTAAATTATAACGACTAGGAATTCTGAATGATCTCACGGTAAGCATAATACGATGCCTTCGGCGTACGCTCCAGCGTCTCGAAATCACAAAAGATGAGTCCAAAGCGCATATCGTAGCCTCGGCACCATTCAAAGTTATCCATTAGCGTCCAGCAGAAGTAACCTCGCACATCGACGCCGTCTTCTTCGATCGCCTGCTTCATGGCATCAGTGTAGCCTTTGATAAAATCTGCGCGCTCCGTATCATCAATCGCAGTTTCGACATCATTGTTCGCCAACGCAGTGCCA
>CAZIMR010000186.1:0-3777 GCA_964540215.1 uncultured Puniceicoccaceae bacterium | reverse complement strand
TTCGACGAATTGACTGGCCCGTATGCGACCGTGATCGACATCGACAAGTCCGCGCTACCGACTCCCGAAGAAGTCAACGGCTGGGATTCGGACAAATACGTCAACACACTCCGCCACGTGCAGAGCCATCCGGATTACAATCAAAACTTCCGTCAACTCATTCACGTCAGCTTCAAGGTCGCCGCAGAGATGACCGATCGCTACACAGACGCACTCAAAGCCAACGAAGCAATCATCGCAAAAAACGTAACCGGCAATATCTGGGAGCGTCACATTCTTCAGATTTTCGGCAGCTAGACCATATTTCATGAAAGCACTCAACCGCAGCAATCTCCCAGAACTCGCAACACGCCCCGAACGGATTATCCAATTCGGTGAAGGCAACTTCCTACGTGCATTCGTGGACTGGATCATCCAGCGCATGAATCAAGAGTTGAATTTCGATGCATCTGTTGCAGTCGTGCAGCCCATCGCGCAAGGCTTGGGTGATATGATTAATGGGCAGGATGGTCTTTACCACCTGATCCTCGAAGGTATGGAAAACGGTGAAGCGAAGCGCAGTGTTGAACTCATTGACTGTATCACTCGTTGCCTCAATCCCTACAGCGAATACGAAGCTTACCAAACTCTGGTCGAAAGCCCCGACGTGCGTTTCATCGTGTCCAACACCACCGAAGCCGGCATTCAGTGGGCCGACGGTGAGACTTTAGACATGACACCGCAACCGTCATTCCCAGGCAAGATGACCGCCCTCCTCCACCAGCGCTTCACGAAGTTCGAGGGTGCTGCTGACAAAGGCTTGATCATTATCTGCTGTGAATTGATCGAGGACAATGCAGACCGTCTTTATGAGCTGGTATTGCAACATGCATCCAACTGGGGACTCAGTGCCGAGTTCGTCGCATGGTTGGAAAACAGCTGTGCCTTCTGCGCCACACTGGTCGACCGTATCGTGCCAGGCTTCCCACGCGACAAGATCAGCGCGATTCAGGAAGAGATCGGCTTCGAAGATAACCTCGTCGTGGTCGGTGAGCTCTACCACAACTGGGTGATCAAAGCTCCGGCTTGGGTCGAAGCCGAATTCCCCGCACACAAGGCGGGCCTGAATGTAACGTTTGTCGACGAAGCCAAACAGCAAGAAATCCGCGAGCAAAAGGTGCGCATCCTTAACGGCTCACACACAGGATCAGTCGCAGCGGCTTACCTCAGTGGTTTCGATACTGTGCGTGAAGCCATGGAAGACGAAGATGTTGGTGGCTTCATCAATGCGATGGTCGCCGCAGAGATCGTGCCCAACATCCCTGGTGACCAGGGATACCTGCAGAAATTTTCCAAGAAAATCTTAGAGCGCTACCACAACCCATTCATTCGCCACGAATGGATGTCGATCGCCCTCAATGCGATGAGCAAATGGGAAACACGTGTCCTCCCTAGCCTACTCGATGCCCAGAAGAATACGGGCGAATTACCGAAGCGTATCGTCTTCTCTCTGGCAGCGCTGATGGCGTTCTATCGCGGTCAACGCGGCGAAGAAAACTACACCTGCAAGGACAATACCGACATCATCGAACTCTACGCACAAGTATGGGGCGACTATGACGGCAGCGAAGCAGGCCTACGCCAACTCGTGACCACCGTGCTCGCTTACGAAGTTAACTGGAAGCGCGATCTCAATGAAGTGCCTGGACTCACCGATGCAGTGACCGCTTCATTGAGCAGCATCCTCAACGACGGCATGCTTGAGACGTTGAAGCAGCTCTCCGCATAGTCGCCGCAAAAATTCCATTTTCATATCGATTGGTGGCGGCGTTGCTTGCAACGGCTTCGTCATCCATCGTCTAGAATCACCGATGGCCGTTGCAAGCAACGACGCCACGAGAAGATAACTCCTTTCATCATGTCCAAAGACACCTCCATCGTCCCGATAACAGACGCAGCACGTTTCCCCGTCAACGGCGACAACGCAGCCATCGCATTGCGCGACCTATCTAAGGGTATACAGCTGCAATATGGTGATGCCGTCATCACGCTACAGCACGACATACTGACAGGGCACCGGTTCACGACTGAACGCATCGACAATGGAACTTTCATCACCTCTTGGAACTACCCGTTTGGCACAGCCGCCCGCGTAATCGAAGCAGGTGAATACCTGTGCAACGTTAATGTATTGTTTCGTCTATCGATCCAAGAAGACCCGCTCTACAAAGCTTTAACACTCCCTGCTGAGCCGAACTTCACGGACGACATCGCACCTTATGAGTTCGACGAAGCCACGTGGAAAAAGCCCGCCGCCATCGAACAATATACCGACGTGCGCACCTTCCTCGGCTACGACCGCGGTCAGCGGGGCACTGGCACACGTAACCACCTCGTCATCCTTAACACCAGCGCCACCACCGCCCCGCTCGTCGAACGGCTGGAAACAATCTTCAAAGACCGCGTCAAAGACATTGCCAATGTCGATGCCATCGTCGGCCTGCGCCACACCGAAAGTGCCTCAAGCGATCAGGAGGAGCATGACCGCACCTTACGCACACTCGCAGGCTTGATCAGTAATCCCAATGTCGGCGGCTTCATCGCAATCGACAGCGGCGTCGAAGGCGATCTCAACAATGCCGAATTGATCGATTGGATGCGCGCGAATGGCATACCAGTGGATTCGATGCGCACACACTTAATCAGTGCCAGCGACTCGTTCCAGACCGACATCGATCACTGCTCACAGAGCATTGAAGCGATGCTGACTGACCTCAGTCACGACACCCGTAGCGAGCGTCCCGTCAGCGAACTCAAAATTGGGCTACAATGCGGCGCATCCGATGCCTTTTCAGGAATCTGCGGCAACGTGCTTTCTGGTGCGATCGGCCGCGAAATCATCCGTTTCGGCGGCATCGCCAATCTCACAGAAACCCCAGAACTTTCAGGCGCAGAAGACTACACGCTTTCCTCCATCGTCGAGCCAGCCATTGCCACACGCTTCCTCGGCATGCTCAACCGCTTCAAGACCTATCTCGGCTGGCACGGCGGCAAGGTCGATAAAAATCCCTCCGAAGGCAACTTACTTGGCGGCCTCTACAACATCACTTTGAAGTCGCTCGGCGCTGCCGTGAAGCGCGATCCCGACATACCCATCGCACACGTAATCGAATACGGCGAACGCATGGCAGCGCCCGGCTTCTATTTCATGGATGGCATGGGCGGCGACATAGCCAGTTACACAGGTCAAGCCGCCGCGGGATGCAACATCGTCCTCTTCGTTACCGGCCGTGGATCTCCAACTAATTCATCGATTGTCCCTACGATCAAGATCGTCAACACCACACGTCGCTATCAATTGATGGCGGGTGACATCGACATCAATGCCGGCGAATACCTCGAAGGCACCTCGATGGAGGCGCTGACTGACAGTTCACTCGACCATGTGGTCGAAATCGCCAGTGGTGAACGCACCAAGGGTGAAAAGCGCAACCAAAACATCGACTTACTATGGCGACGCAAGTTCTTCGAAGCCAAACCAGAGGCGAAGGCCGAAAGTGTCGCCACTCGATTTGCGGGTCAGCCACTCCCCTGCAAAGAACCCGAAACAAGCGATCTCAGTCTACAGTTCAACGGCCGCCAAACCGAGCTGCGCATTCTCCCCAAAGAGAGCGTCGGCCTGATCATCCCCACTGTCGGTTGTTCGCTCGCGACCTCGCAACAAGCCGCCAAGCGCCTCAATGAAAGCGACTGGGTAAAGTCCGGCCGCGTATCGCGCTTTGCGGTGCTAGCAAATAC
>CAZIMR010000185.1:0-3803 GCA_964540215.1 uncultured Puniceicoccaceae bacterium | reverse complement strand
AGAACGTCGTCGCGCGTGACTGCGCGCTTAAAGATTTTTTTGTAAGGCTTGAGGCCGACATCGACCGTTTCGATCACGGCTTCCCAAGTTTCTTCTTCTTCGATGCGGCGGTAGATACGTTTTTCGATGAAGATTTTCTCAAGTGAAGAGAAATGCCACTTCTCTTCGAGTTCACTGAGTTCGATTTCGAGCTCGAGTTTGAGCAGCTCGCGGGTTTTTTCGGTGGCTAGGTAGAGGAGATCGAGTGCGGAGTAGAAGTTGGGCTTGTCGTTCTCGATCACGCAGATGTTGGTCGAGACTGAGACTTCGCAATCGGTAAAGGCATAGAGCCCTTGTTCAGCGGTCTGAGCGTCCATGCCGGCGGGCAAATAGACGAGGATCTCGACCACGTCGGCAGTGTTGTCCTCGACTCGCTGAATCTTGATCTTACCTTTTTCGTTGGCTGAGATGATTGAGTCGATCAGCGAGGTGGTAGTCTTGCTGAATGGTAGTTCGGTGATGGCGAGTAGATTCTTCTTACGCGCTTCAATGCGGGCGCGGCATTTGACGCGGCCACCGCGTTTGCCGTTATTATATTCGGAGACGTCAGCGATCCCGCCAGTCGGGAAGTCGGGGACGATTTCTGGCGTTTCTTTGCGCAGAAAGGAGATACAGCCTTCAAGCAGCTCGATGAAATTATGCGGCAGGATCTTACAAGAGAGGCCTACGGCGATGCCTTCTGCGCCTTGTGCCAACAATAGTGGGAATTTGACTGGTTGAGTCTCGGGCTCTTTGTTGCGGCCGTCGTACGAGGAGAGCCAGTTAGTCGTCTTTGGATTGAACACCACTTCAAGGGCGAATTTGGACAGGCGTGCTTCGATGTAGCGAGCGGCCGCAGCAGAGTCGCCGGTCAGGGTGTTACCCCAGTTGCCCTGCATGTCGATCAGTAGCTCTTTCTGGCCCAGTTGTACCATGGCGTCGCCGATCGAGGCATCACCATGTGGGTGGTATTTCATGGTGTTACCAATGACGTTGGCTACCTTGTTGTAGCGGCCGTCTTCCAACTCGCGCATGGAGTGAAGGATGCGGCGCTGCACCGGTTTGAGGCCATCGTTGGCGTGCGGCACGGCGCGCTCAAGGATGACGTAGCTGGCGTAATCGAGGAACCACTCGCTGAACATATCGTCGACGTGGCCGGAATCTGGTTTGTCCTCAAAGACGTCTGCGAGCTCGGTGGCGTCGGTCATCGGCTCGCTGTTGATGCCCTCAGCAGGTACATCGAGCGGGAATTCTAAATTGTCGTCGTCTGCGGGCTTTTTATTACGAGGCATGCTTGGAAAGCTGAAAGTGGAGTCTGTCGAAGAGTTGAGCTTCGATCAATTCATCGTTTCAGAGATGGAGACAGATGGGCGCGGATCAAGAGTGAAGTGTCGGTTTGCTGTTTTTTGAGGTTATTTTTTTGAGAAATATCCCCTAGATTAGTCGGAATATATCTAAGGGCGGGGTGTGTTGATCGCGAGTTACTTATTTTAGCGGCAAGGCAGTCGGCCGCACGCGTGCAAGTCATTGCCGCTATAAAAAGGTGGGATAGTTATTTTATCTTTTTGCTTATTAGACGTATACAATTAGGTTGGTCATTAATATGCCCGTAAATGATGTGCCGAAGACCACGCATAAGGCCCTTTTAAAATGGGCCGAAAAAATGATATCGCTTTGCGAACCCGCAGCCGTTCATTGGTGTGATGGTTCGCAGGACGAAGCCAATCGCCTCTTCGCCGCGATGGTGCAGCGGGGGATGTGCGTGTCGCTCAATGAGCAGAAGCGCCCGAACAGTTACCTATTTCGCTCCGACCCAAACGATGTAGCACGTGTCGAATCAAAGACGTTTATTTGTTCGCAGAACAAGGACGACGCAGGCCCGACTAATAATTGGCAAGATCCGCGTAAGATGCGGCGTAAGATGAAGCAGCTCTTCAAGGGCAGCATGCACGGGCGCACGATGTATATTATCCCCTTCAGTATGGGGCCAGTTGGAGGGCCGATCTCGAAAATTGGTGTCGAAATTACCGATTCGCCCTATGTGGTGGTGAATATGCGAATCATGGCGCGGATTGGCGATGCGGTCCTCAAAGTGTTGGGTAACGACGGCTTTTTCGTACCTTGTCTACACTCAGTCGGTTGCCCGCTTGATGAAGGCGTGGCCGATGTGCCGTGGCCTTGTAACCCCAAGGACACGCATATCGTACATTTCCCCGAAGAGCGCACGATCGTCTCTTACGGTTCTGGTTATGGCGGTAATGCTTTGCTGGGCAAGAAGTGCCTTGCGCTACGCATCGCTTCAACCATGGCCCGCGATGAGGGCTGGATGGCCGAACACATGCTGATTCTCGGCGTCGAAGAACCGGATGGGCGTAAGACCTATGTCACCGCCGCATTCCCGAGTGCTTGTGGTAAGACGAATTTTGCGATGATCATTCCGCCCACAGAAATGGAGGGTTACAAAGTGACCTGCGTGGGTGATGACATTGCTTGGATTAAGCCAGGACCCGGTGGTTTCCTCCATGCGATCAATCCCGAAGCTGGTTTCTTTGGCGTGGCACCGGGGACTTCCTATGCGACCAATCCGAGCGCGATGGCCTCCTGCAGTAAGGACAGCATCTTTACCAATGTCGCGCTGACGGACGATGGCGATGTCTGGTGGGAGGGCATGACGGAGCAAGCGCCGCCGCATTTGATCGACTGGCAGGGCCAAGATTGGACGCCGGATAGCGCCACGCCTTCCTCACACCCGAATAGTCGTTTCACTGCACCTGCAGCCAATTGCCCCGTGATCGATCCCGATTGGGAAAAGCCCGAGGGTGTGCGTATTCATGCGATGGTGTTTGGTGGTCGCCGCATGCGCGATGTGCCACTGGTCACGCAAGCCTTTAACTGGGGGCATGGCGTTTATCTTGGCGCCACGATCAGCTCTGAAATGACTGCGGCTGCCGAAGGCACGATGGGTGCGCTACGTCGTGATCCGATGGCGATGCTACCTTTTTGCGGCTATCATATGGGCGATTACTTCCGCCACTGGTTCAAGATGCAGCGCGGCCTAACGGAGACGCCACTGGTGTTTAACGTCAATTGGTTCCGCAAAGATGCCGCGGGCAACTGGCTCTGGCCTGGGTTTGGCGAAAACATGCGGCCGCTGCGCTGGATTATCGAACGGGCAACGGGGCGCACTGGCGCCAAAGAGACGCCTATTGGCTGGATGCCGCGTTACCAAGATCTTGATTGGCGCGGCATGGATGACTTCAGTGAGACGGACTTCGACAAGTTGATGCATATCGACCGCGAGCGCTTGAAGATGCAGACGTTGCAGCATGAAGAGCTGTTCCTCAAACTCTTTGAGCACCTGCCGAAGGAGATGATCTTCGAGCGCGAGCTGCTTATCTCACGCTTATAGTAATTTGCTGCCTTAGCATCGAACAATGTCAACGAATCTGCCGAATGAAAATCCTGTGGGTTGCAGTTTTTGGGTATTGGCAGTTGGGGTAAGTTACCTGTCACCGAGGAGCTTTTCCAGCCACGACTTATAGTTTACTGCTCGGTCGAAAGCATCCTTGAGAATCGACTATTCGAGAATCGGCGTAACGCCTTTCTTGAGTAAAATATTGCCGTATTTGGCAGTCTCACCGGTCATCACGACGGCGAAGGCAGTTTCGGCACGTGCGTAAAATTCGAAACGATCGATGCGTGCGATCGCGGGAGTGGACGCTGCGTGCTTGTCGATCGCGGCGCGAAAGCAGCTCTCAACGCTCGGGTCAAGCGTATCGCCTTCA
>CAZIMR010000184.1:0-3815 GCA_964540215.1 uncultured Puniceicoccaceae bacterium | reverse complement strand
CAGATCGAGGCAGCCTTTGATTTCTTGGCCGATTTGATCTTCGGTGCAGAATAGGTGCGCATCGTCTTGAGTGAAGCCACGCACACGAGTCAGGCCGTTGAGCTCGCCGGACTGCTCCCAGCGATACACGGTGCCGAATTCCGCGAGACGCACTGGCAGGTCGCGGTAGGAGTGCGGCTGGCTGTCGAAGATTTTGATGTGCATTGGGCAGTTCATCGGCTTGAGCAGGTAGCCGTCGACTTCGCCCGAATCGAGCTGATTAGAGAGGTCGCTGCACGAGCAACCTTCGGTCGCGAGGCGCTCGACCGTGCCTGGGTCGACGATCGGCGGGAACTGCGAGTCCTTGTAATAAGGGAAGTGTCCCGAGGTGCGGTACAGGCCGAGTTTGCCGATGTGCGGCGTAAAGACTTGATCGTAGTCGGCCATGCGCAGCTCTTCGGAGATAAAGTTTTGTAGCTCCTGGCGAATCACTGCGCCATTCGGTGTCCAAAGGGTGAGTCCCGCACCGACAGCTTCGTCGATGTGGAACAGCTTGAGCTCTTTACCGAGTTTGCGGTGGTCGCGGGCTTTGGCTTGCTCGAGGCGTTCTAGGTATTCGGTCAGCTCGAGCTTGCTGGGAAAGGCGGTGCCGTAAATGCGTTGTAACTGCCGATTGTTTTCGTCGCCACGGTGGTAGGCACCGGCGATGGAGAGCAGCTTAAAAGCTTTGATCTTCTTGGTGTAGCCGACGTGCGGACCAGCACAGAGATCGACGAATTCGCCGTTTTGGTAGAAGCTAACTTGTTCGCCTTCAGGCACGTCGGCGAGGCGGCTGAGTTTGTAGCTCGCTTGGCCGATCTCGTTGATCTTAGCGACGGCTTCCTCACGTGAGCATTCGATCCGAGTGAAGCGCTGGTTCTCTTTGATGACCTTCTTCATCTCTGCTTCGATGGCTTCGAGGTCAGCCGCATCGAGCTTCTTGTTGAGGTCGATGTCGTAGTAAAAACCACTGTCGGTCGGGGGGCCAATATCGAGCTGCGTCTCAGGGTAGAGGCGTAGAATTGCAGTGGCGAGCACGTGCGAGCAGGAGTGGCGGAGTTCCTCGAGTGGAGACATTTCTTTCATAATATTTAAGGACCAAGAAATCAGGTGTTAGACCTTCGAGTGTCAATGCTGGAAAGAAGCCGCTTTTGAGCGTTGTGCGGCTTGAATGAGTGGTCGCGCGCGGGTTGAAACCAGATTGAGCTTAGCCCTTGTAAGCAAACGCAGGCACGCCTTGTACGCCGAGGCCGTCGATCACGAAGACTTTGCCGGCGTCGGCTTCTTCGAGTTTACTGTGAATCCCGGTGGTGACGAACAAGCGATCGAGGTTCGGTCCGCCGAAGGCGCAGGCAGTGGTTTCGAGACAAGGTAGTTCCACTTTGCGAAGTTCTTTGCCGGTAGTCGGATCAAAGCAAGTCACGCAACCGCCGTGGCAAAATGCCACCCAGAGGTTGCCGTTGGCGTCGATCGTCATGCCATCGGGGGAGCTGGTGTAACCCTGCGCGGCGGTATCGACCGCGATAGTGGCGTTGCTAATAGAGCCGCTGGCGTTGTCGTAATCGTAAGCGCGGATCTGCTTAGTCATGGTGTCGATGTAATACATCGTGGTGGCATCGGCGCTCCAGCAAATGCCGTTGGAGTTGGTCACTTTGTCGACTTTGAGCTGCAGCGTGCCCTCGGTGTCGAGCATATAGAGGTTGGCGTCGCCGATGTTCTTAACTAGGCTGATGGTGCCTGCCCAGAAGCGTCCAGCAGGGTCGCACTTGCCGTCGTTGAAGCGGTTGGTCGCGCGTTTCTCGGATTCGGGGTCGGCTAGGGGGTGTTTGGCGCCAGTGCTTAGGTCGAGCGCCACGATGCCGGTGTCGCCGGCGTAAAGCACGCCGCCACTGGTGCGCGGCACGACGGTACCGATGCGCTCGCCGACGTGCCATGTGTGTTCCTGCCCGCTGTCGGGCTCGAGGCTGATCAGCGTGTGTTCTTCAATATCGACATACAGAAGTTGGTCGTTCCACCAAAGTGGGCCTTCGCCCCATTTGGAAATGCGTGTGCCGATGGGCTTGATGGTCAGTGTGGACATGTTGGTAGGATGGAGAAAAGGGGTTGAGGCATTCGACTACTCGATTATTTGAGCTCCAATTCGAAGCCGTCTTTTTGGTCTTTAATTACCCAACCTTGGGCTAGTATGGCATCGCGCAGCTCGTCGGCTTTGCCCCAGTCTTTGGCTTGTTTAGCGTCCCAACGCTGTTGGGCGAGGGCGACGATGTCGTCAGGTGCGTCGACGCTGGTCTCATCGGCGGTGAACAGTTCTAGGCCGAGCGCGTAGAGTAGGCTGCCGAGTGCTTGGAGCATGTCACGAGCGCCGTCCGCGTCGAGGGATGCTGCAGGGTTGGAGCCGATGACGCCAAAAATCGCTCCTAGGCAGGCTGCGGTATTGAGGTTGTTGCGCAGGGCATCCCATGCTTTAACGAGGCGGCCGAAGTCTTTGGGCGCCTCGGCGGTGATGTAGCGATTCATCGCGGCCTTGTCCTCGCCGGTGACTGCCAGTAGCGACTCGGCAAAACGCTCGATTTTGCTGAGTCCGCTGTGTGAGGCGTGCAGCCCGTCGAAAGTGAAGTTGAGCTGCTGGCGGTAGCTGCCGGCGATCAGTGTGTAGCGTACGACCATCGGGCTGAAGCCTTTTTGCTGAAGATCGTCCAGCGTGTAGAGGTTGCCGAGGCTTTTGGACATTTTCGCACCTTCAACCATGAGGTGGGCGCTATGGAACCAATGCTTGCAGAAGTCGTGGCCGTGGGCGCATTCGGACTGTGCAATCTCATTTTCGTGGTGCGGAAAGCACAGGTCGATGCCGCCGCCGTGTAGATCAATGGTTTCGCCGCCGAAGGCTGCGTCGGCCATGGCGCTACACTCCAGGTGCCAACCAGGGCGGCCCTCGCCCCACGGGCTGGTCCAGTAGTTGCCTTTATCTTCGGCCTTGCGGCCTTTCCAGAGAGCAAAGTCGGTCACGGACTCGCGATCATATTCATCGGCGTCGTTGACTTCGCCTGCGGAGTTCTCGGTCTGAGTCTTCAATTCGCGCTGCTTGAGGCGGGAGAGGCGACCGTAGTCTTCGAACGAATTGACGCGAAAATAGACTGAGCCGTCATCGGTCGCGTAGGCATGGCCTTTTTCGATGAGCGTTTCAACTAGGGCGAGTTGTTGTGGAATGTGCGCCACGGCACTTGGTTCGATACTCGGCGGGCGCATGTTGAGCAGCTCACAGTCGGTGTGGAATTTGGCGGTCCATTTGGCGGTGAATTCGCCCAAGGAAAGGCCTGCTTCGATCGAGCGGCGAATGGTCTTGTCGTCGACGTCGGTAATATTACGTACGTGCTTCACCTCCATGCCGTCGGTTTCGGCGACGCGGCGTAACACGTCCTGGATCAGGAAGGTGCGGAAGTTGCCGATGTGCGCGGGGCCATACACAGTGGGGCCGCAGCAGTAGAATCGTAGCGGTTGATCACTCAAGGGAGGGAGTGCTTTGACGGATCGGCTGAGGGTGTCGTAAAGTTGAACAGACATTTGAAAGTTGCGAGTTGTGTGAAATGTGAGTTAAAAGTTGTGTGAATTCGGCGCGTGAGTGCCAACAGAAAATATTTTAAACTATTTTATGACTGCTTCTTCTGACTTCCGCTTGGACCTAATACATCGCCCACGTCGTATGCGCCGCACTGCTGCCTTGCGTGCTTTGGCAAATGAAACGGAGTTGCAGGTGCCTCATTTAATCCAGCCGATTTTCGTGATTGTTGGCGACGGTG
>CAZIMR010000183.1:0-3828 GCA_964540215.1 uncultured Puniceicoccaceae bacterium | reverse complement strand
AGCCAGAACATCACCAGCTGCCTCGAGTGCTTCGTTAGAAATCACTGCATTCATTCGACTGGGGGTATGAGTTCATCCACCACTTTAGCGGAGCAAAGCACACCTGGCAAGCCTGCCCCAGGATGTGTTCCAGCTCCGGTAAGATAAAGGTTTTTAATACCCTCAGCCTGATTATGAAAACGGAACCACGCCGACTGGCGAAAAGTAGGAGCCACGGAAAAACCGGCTCCGTGTTCGCTACGGTAGTCGTGCTGAAAATCGGCTGGCGTCTTAAAGAAATCCTCGGTAATCGTCGAAGTCAGGCCCGGGAGAATCGTCTCGTCCAGAGCCGCTACGATCCGATCTCTAAGACGCGGCCCTTCGACGTTCCAATCGATATTGCCTTGCATATTAGGCACCGGACAGAGCACGTAAAAACTATCGCAGCCAGCCGGCGCAAAGCTCTCATCAGTCGCCGTGGGCCGATGCAAATAGAGCGAAAAATCCTCAGAGAGCACCTTACGGTGAAAGATATCCTTCAGTAATTCTCGGTAGCGATCTCCCATCCAGATGGTGTGATGCGCCACATCCGGATAAGTCCGAGTGGTGCCAAAATAAATCACGAAAAGCCCCATCGAATAATGTGCCGCTGCGAGCTTCAGCCGCGTCGAAATGGCCTGCTTCGCGGGCGGAATCATGCGGCGATAAAGGTGCGCAGCATCGGCGTTGGAAACGACCAAGTCAGCATCGAGTGTCGTGCCATCGGCCAACTCAACGCCGGTGGCCGTGCCACTCTCGATCTTAATATGCTCGACCGTGGTGCCGAGCCGAATTTCGATATCGTGCCGTTCCATCAGGTCACTCAAAGCACTAGTAATTGCTCCCGTGCCACCCATCGCGAAATGGACTCCATAGGCGCGTTCTAAGAAGTGAATCAGCCCGTAGATGCTCGTCGTATCGAAAGGATTTCCGCCGACCAGCAGAGGTTGAATTGAAAACGCCCGGCGTAGCTTGGAATTACACAAATGGCGCGAAACCATGCCCCAGACTGTCTCATAATTGCGCAGGCCGATCAGCCGAGGGACTTGGCGCAACATGGTGCTCAGTCGATGAAAGGGCTGGGCAGAAAGCTCGGTGAAACCTACATCGTAGATGCGTTTACTGTGTGCCAGTAGCGCCAGATAGCCTTCCCGATCACGCGGCTCGATACGCTCGATTTCGTCCAATGTCTCCTCCAGCGTGCCGCCGTAGTCAAAGGTGTCCCCATCTGAAAAATAAAATCGATACCACGGTTTCATGGGAACCAATTTGACGTGATCGGAAAACTGCTCGCCGAACAGAGCAAACAATTCCTCGAATAAAAAGGGCGCGGTAATGACAGTCGGCCCAGCGTCGTGCAAAAAGCCGTTGCGCTCATAGACTTGAGCGCGTCCGCCGAGTTTTTCACAACGATCCACCAGCGTCACGCGATAGCCCTTGGCCCGCAGGCGCAGGGCAGAAGCCATTCCGCCGAAACCGGAACCCACTACAATTGCATGCGGTGGCATATCACTCAGTTGCTCGGCGCTTACTTAGCGAGAGAGCTAGAGCTTTTAACAAATCTCCTGATTTATCGGGTAGCCCATCCGACAGATCGACCGCATTTTGCAAATGTTTCAATCCGAGTTCATAAGCTTGAGCGAGTGCATGTTCACCATGTCCGCGTGCTTTGAGTACGGTCACCATGTTCATAGCCATCGGCCCATCACAAGCTACATCCTGCAAATCATCCATAATTTGGTAACCTACAGCAAACTCTTCTGCCGCTCGACGGGCCTGAGGTAACCAATCTATTTTTTCAGCACCCAGAAAGGCCAGTTGAAATGGCAAACTGAACAAAGCGCCGGATTTTGCAATCGCCACCTTGTTATATTCCGCGAGATTATTTGGGGCGCTTTCGGGATGCGGGAACCCAGCACATTGGCCATGTATAGCTTCGGCGGTAGCAGTGTGAACCAAGCCGATGAGCTTGGCCAGAAGCTTGGTATTACTAAAAGTTGCCAGTGATGCATAGGCAGCAGATACCAAAAGATCACCAGTGCAGATGGCAATATTCGTACCATAGACCACACCCACCGTCGGCACTTCATGGCGAAGTAAACTATCATCCTGCAGATCATCATGTACCAAAGAAGCATTGTGCAGAAGCTCTACGGTCGAGGCCAGAGCGAAGGCATCCGCAGCAGAAAGGCCGAGTGATAGACTGGCATGAATGGCCAATCGCGCTCGAATTCTGCGCCCCCCCGACCTGAGATGATAGAGCGCCGCAGCAACCGCCTTGCCCGCCGATGATTCATCAGCGTCATTCAAAAGCAAAGACATCTCCATGCCCTTTTCCAATTCACTCATTAGCCCATCCATTTCAAGGAAAGATGGAGGGACCAGAGTGCTGGTAAAGGGTCTCATGGAGATGTTTGAACTAGGTGGTTATTGACCGCTTCCGTTTTTTTAAGCCTACGATTTGGCAGGAATAATAGCTTCGTCCGACATTTTCGTTGCGACGGCCCAGATCACCAAACCAAAGCCGATTTTGTTAACCACATCAGCTAAATTGTAGATGATGTTGAGCGAGCGCATACTGTCTTCTGGACCGCTCCCAGTGAAGTAACCGAAAACATAACCTAAAGGATAAATAGCCCAGCCAACTGTAACAATTATACGCATAGTCTTAAATGCTGATTGTACTGCTGGAGGTGCCTTACTGGCACTAACTTTACTCGCTTCACCTAAAAAGATCTCATAGATGATATAGGCCCAGCCGGCCATTCCGATGATGAAGGCAGCGGTGAGATTCATGTAACCTGTTTCACCAAGGTAACCGCCCACTAACATCACGATTGTGCCAACGAGTAGTCGCCAGAAAATGCCAACGGACACCCTCGTAACGGCCGAAAGGATGAGGTAGAATTCTATCATAAGGAGCGGCACAGTAATAAGCCAGTCGATGTAGCGATAAACTGTAGGAGTGCTGCCAGTCGATACCCAGACATCGCGCATATAAAAGTAGTGAACCGCAGCTACCAAACATACTAAACCGGAAACGGTGAGTGACGTTTTCCATTTAGACGAAACGCGTTGTGTCTCCATAAAGAAAAAGATGCTGGCCGCTACTAGTGCCATGGAGATGAGCCAGAAAGATACACCAACCAAGTCGTCTGATTCCAGTACAATTGGTGATTTAACATCCGGCAAAGCCTGGGATAGATCGGAGGTTGTCATTTCAGTACTCGGGTCTATCAGGCCATCTGCTGCACTAGCTGCGCTTGGCAGCCAAGAGATGATTGCGAAGGTCACTGCTAGGATGAAGAATTTGGTATTCATTAGCTTGTTCATTTTCTATTTTTTCGATTTTTTTTGGTTGCGAAGACAGTACCTGGTATGGATTGAGATAGTGTCAAAGTCATTTGGATAGAGTTAATCTTCTAGTGGGTAATATATACAACGGTTTTAACACAACCTTTACACGTAGTATGGTATTTCGATTGAGTCAAGATGATCAGGCTTTTTTTGAAAATTTCATCACCAAATTTCCCAGTAGAAACAGAGATACTGCGGATCGAGGTGGACAATTGTGATCACCCTCTTCACCGAGATTAAGGCTTCCATTTGATGGATTTCCTGGGGTATCAGTCATTGTAAATAAATTAGTTAATATATAAATGAGGCTCTTCGCCATCTTACGATTGCGGAAGGCATCAAACGTTTAAAATAAACATCCAACCACTTTTCCGTTCAGTGTTTTAAAATATTAAATGCTCGCCGGGCACAAAAAAAGATCGACCCTGCGGGACGATCAATACGTGCAGGAGA
>CAZIMR010000182.1:0-3839 GCA_964540215.1 uncultured Puniceicoccaceae bacterium | reverse complement strand
CTCTGGTTTTGCTATTAGACTATTCATTCAACAGTTTGACTTATTGTATGCATTTATTAGCAAAAGAATCTGCGCCTCGCTCGAAGCGGCGCCGCTCGAAGTTCGGACCGCTGCTGCTGGCGTTATTGATCCAGGGGGTGTTGTTGGGCCTTGCACTATTAGTGGTCGTGGTGGTGCCCGAATTCCGGTCAGATCCAGAGTTCGTGGCGAAGAAGAAGCTCTATTTGCCGCAAAAAGAGCTGCAACATAAGGTGGCGCTGGCGGCGTTTCAGAATGCCGCGAGTTCGCCGATGCAGATGGAGCGGATTAGTACTGCCGCGCTGCTGCCAGATGCGCTGCCCTCCCTGCCTGCTCTGCCTAAAAGTGAATTTAATCCGATTGAACGCAATCCAGCAGCCTTACAGTCGGATGCCTTGCTCGGGCAATCTGGTGTGTTGGGTGCTTTGCAAGGGTTGAAGACGGGGTCGTCCTCGGCCTCGTTGTTTGGCATCGAAGACAGCGGCCAGCGTATTTTGATCTTGTTCGATAATAGCTCGACCGTCTGGAACAAGGCGAGCGCAGCGGGGGTGACGACGGATGCCTTTGTGCGCGAATTGTCGATGCTGGTGGGCGGGCTCAATGCCAACACGCTATTCGGGCTAGTGCCTTTTGCACGCCAGGTCGGCACCTTTCGTGATTATATGGTAGCCGCGGGTGCGCGTAATAAACGGGAGGTAAAGCGTTGGATTGTGGAGAATGTGCGCTCAAGCAGGAAGACCACTCAGCTGCCTTTTACCGAAGATGGCATCCAAGGGGCGCTTACGGTCGCGTTTCAAATGGAGCCGGAAGTGATCTTCATTGTCTCCGACGGCGATTTTCAGCGCAGCCAGAGCGCCAAGGCCAGCGCGGGTGATGTGCCGTGGAAGGATGTGGATCAGACGTTGCGAGCGCTCACGCGTGAGTACGGGATCGAGCCGCGCATTCACTTCATTGGCTTTCAGGTGGAGCCGGGAGCCGCGGCTGCGATTGTTAAGATAACCCGCCGCTTTGGTGGCGATTTTAGTGACTTTTCGCAGTAGTGGAAGAAAGTTTTCTGCTTTCGCGGGTGCGCGAGCCAAGGTGGCTCGCGCACCCGCCAGGGCCTGGGGCATTGCTGGCGCGAGCAAGCTCGCACGCCACGAGTGAGGGTCGACTTTGAGGGGACCTAATTATCGCCCTACGATTTGTTCTTGCCCTTCTTAAACGGCCGTGCGCCGGTCTTGCCGCGCTTCTTTGCGCCGCCACCTTTGGTGAGTGGCGCGACGCTGGAGCGCTTGTGGCCTCCTTTTTTGATACGGTCGGCGGATGCTTGGCGACCTTTGCTGCGGCGATTGTTTTTTTGATCGGGGCGGCGCTCAATCTTGCCAGTGGTAGCAGTGACGCGGAAGTCGATCTGACGCTTGTAGCGATCCACACGATTGACTTCGACCATGATGTGTTGGCCCAGTGAATACGTCTTATGCGTGCGGCGTCCAATTAATGAAGTACCATCGTCGCTTGCGTGGTAGAAGTCGTCATCGAGTTGAGAGATGTGCACCATGCCGAACGCGAGCGAGTCGGTGAGTTCGATAAACAAACCGTGATTTTTGACGTCAGTGATGATGGCTTTGAAGGATTCCTTTTCGGGCTTCTTCAGTTCGCGTTCATAGAATTCGAGGAGCTTGGTTTTGACTGAGTCGCGCTCGGCATCGACACTGTTGCGCTCGGCGACGCTGAGGTGGTCGCCGAGAGATAGTAGCTTGCCTTGCGTGTAGCGGATGTCGGGCTCGCTGGGCGCCGAATCGACGCCAGTCTTGTGCATGTAGCCGTCGAGTACACGGTGTACAATCAGGTCGGAGTAGCGTCGGATCGGCGAGGTGAAGTGGGTGTAGTCGGGCTTGGCGAGGCCGTAGTGGCCATCCGCGCTGGCGCGGTATTGCGCCTGCTTGAGACTGCGTAGCACCTGGACTTTAAGCGTGTAGCCCTGTGGGTGCTCCTTGAGCTTTTTAAGTAGCATGCTCATCTCGCGTGGCTTGCTGAGGTTGCCGCATTGCACGCCGAAGGTGATCATCGTCTCGCGTAATTCCTGCAGCTTTTCGTCCTCCGGTTCGTCGTGGACACGATAGATACTGGGGAAGTTGGAGCGCTTCATCGCGCGGGCCACTTGTTCATTGGCGGAGAGCATGAACTCCTCGATCAGCTGGTGGCTCTCGTCGTTGAACTCTTTTTCGATGCGGTCGGTGTAACCTTCCTCATCGACGTAAAGTTTGACCGAAGTCATGTCGAGGTCGAGCGAGCCGTTCTTGAAGCGGCGCTGGCGTAGTATTGTGGCGATATCCCAACTCTTGCGAATATACTTTTGCAGCAGCATCATCTCGTCGTCGTTGACTTCGTCGAGTGAGCGTCCGGTCGAGCCTGTCTGGTGTTTCGGCGGCAGCGGCGTCTTGCGCACGACGTCGAGGTCGTCCTCATTCATAAACGCAAAGGCCTGCTTGTAGGTGAGGCGTTTATTACTGCAGATGACGGTGTTGGCGAAGTCGACGGCGACGATCTCGGCTTGATCAGAGAAGGTAATGAAACAGGTCTTCGTGAGCCGGTCTTGTGCTTCGACTAGGCTGCAAAGGCCATTGGACAGCGCGTGTGGCAGCATCGGGATGACGGTGCCAACCAGGTAGGTGCTGTTTGCGCGTTCCTGAGCCTCAACGTCGAGCGCTGTGCCTGGCTTGACGTAGGCACTGACGTCAGCGATGTGCACGCCGACGCGGATATTGCCGTCGTCTAATTGTTCTACAGAAATCGCGTCGTCAAAGTCTTTGGCGTCGTCTGGATCGATGGTAAAAGTAAAAATGTCGCGACAATCTTGACGGCCTTCGGTGTCTTGTTCGCGGACGTGGTCGGGGATGGCCTCGGTTTGCTTCTCAACGGCAGAGGGGAATTGCGGGTTGAGGTTGTATTTAAACAAAATGGCTTTGAACTCGGCATCGGGCTCGTGCGTGCGGCCGAGCACTTCACTAATTTCGCCTTCTGGGTTGAGGTGGCGTTGCTTCCATTCGAGTAGTTTGACCACGACTTTGTCGCCCACCTTCGGGATCGGTTTAATGCCGCTGTTTGAGGGCTCAGGGACTAGCACGTCTTGAGTGATGCGAGGATCATCTGGGACAACGTAGTAGGTGTGGCGGCCTTTCTCGAGGGTGCCGGGGATGGCTTCGCGGGCGCGTTTAAGAATACGAATAACGCGCACATTCGGCTTTTCGTTTGGATCGTAGGCGGGTCGCTGTCGGCCCTTGCCGCGAAAGGGGCTTTGCTGCGGGCGCTGTATAACGCGTGCGAGCACTTGGTCGGCATGTAGCGAGACTCCCGTGTCTTCGACTGCGACGGGGTAGCCAGCGCCAGGGCCAGAGGGTTTGCCGGTGGTGGATTCGGGGATCAGCGTCGCCGCGCCGTTTTGGCGGAACATGATGCGGCCACTGACGAGGTCGGCATCATCAGGGATACAGAGCTTGTCCTTCTTGAGGCGAGCGAGCTCGCCGCGCTCGAGCATTTCATCGAGTAGGCTGTGGGCAGCAGCCATTTCTTTAGAGCCGATTTTAAGGACGGCGAAAATCTCTTCGCGCCGCATGGGCACGTAGTCTTTAGTGCCTAAAAGTTGCAGTAGTTGTGGGCGTAGTTCCATATTATGAGTCAGACTCTGTAGAAGTTTTAGATATATGCGAGCCGTGATCTTGCTATAAGCAGATGGGGCGTGGTTGGGCTTGACGATTGCAGGAGTACTTCGCGCCGAGGCATCAATGGAGCCGAAAAACGGAGTCGAACCGTCGACCTATTCATTACGAATTAGTAGC
>CAZIMR010000181.1:0-3843 GCA_964540215.1 uncultured Puniceicoccaceae bacterium | reverse complement strand
AATCGAAGTCTCCGCCACATTGGTCGATACGATCACCTTGCGGCGCCCGCCCGACGACACCGCTCGATCCTGCGCATCCGGCGAGAGTTCACCATGTAGCGGCAGCACCTCGTAAGCACGCGCTTCCGGCATAGCCTCGACCGCCTCGATCGTTTTACGAATCTCAAACGCACCCGGCATAAAGATCAGCACATCACCCTCGATCCCCTCACGCACCGCAGAGCGAAACGCCGCAGCCGCGCGCGACCACACTGGCGCCGCATCGCGATTCAGCGCCGCTCCCATATAACGCGTCTCCACTGGATACATGCGCCCCGACGCTTCCACCCGTGCGCACGGCTGCAAATAGCCCTCCAACAAATCAACATCCAGCGTCGCCGACATCACCACGATCTTTAGATCCGGCCGCACGCTTTGCACCGACTTCAACGCGCAAGAAATGCTTAAATCACTGGTCAAATGACGTTCATGAAATTCATCAAACACCACCGCGCCGACGCCCTTCAGCGTGGGGTCTTGTAAAATCTGCCGCAGCAGGATCGCCTCGGTCACAAATCGGATCCGCGTGTTCGGCCCCACCACATTTTCAAAGCGTATCTGGTAGCCCACCTCTTCGCCCAGCTTACAGCCACGCTCCTGCGCGACACGCTTTGCAAGCAGTCGAGCCGCCAAACGCCGCGGCTGCAGCACCACCACATCACCCTGCACCTGCGCCGCATCGATTAGAATCTGCGGCACCTGCGTCGACTTGCCCGAGCCGGTCGGCGCACTCAGCACCATCCGCCCATGAGTCGCCAGACCAGTGACGATCTGCTCCGCAACGGCATGAATCGGCAAGGTTAAATGAGAATCAGACATAGACACAGCCTCCAGCAGTGCAGCCCCGCTGCCTAGCCGCAACGCAAAACATGCAGCGTCACTTCCGGCATACAATTGAGCCGCACGGGCAAGCCGGACGCGCCGGTGCCGCGACTGGTGTAGCCCTGCAACGGGCCCTCGCGCCACACGCCCGAAAGGACGTGACGCGGCGCACTGCGATCGTGCACCAGCACCCGGCCACCCGGCAGGCAAATTTGCCCGCCATGCGTGTGCCCCGCCATCAGGAAATCGAAGCCGAACTGTTGCGCGGCACGGTAGGTTTCTGGCGAGTGCGACAACAACACCTTGCAGGCATCATCGGGCACACCAGCGAGCGCATGCTCGAAATTATGGCTCTTGTAATAATTCGGGTCGTCGATGCCGACCAAATACAGCGCCGCGTCGCCACGCCGCAGCACTGCATGCTCATTCAACAGAAACTGTATACCGGCCGCTTCCAGCCGCGGCACCTTGGCCAACGAGTCATGATTGCCGAGGATGGCGTAGCGCGGCACCTCGACCGCTTTTAACATCTCAATAGTCGCCTCAGTTGCGCCTGAGTGATCACTGTAAGTGCAGGTGCGGAAGTCGCCAGTGAGGGCCATCACATCGTACTGCAGAGGCGCGATCACGCGCCGCACCGCGGCTGAAAAATCTGGGTGTAGATCGGCATGCAGATCCGTCAGTTGCAAAATCGTAAAGCCATCAAATGCGGCCGGCAGGCGCTCCAATACCACCTCATTTTGCACGACTTGTATATTAAAGTAATTGCGATGCGCCCGCGCCCACAAACCAGTCAGTTTTAAGCAGCTTCGAATCACGCCATAAAAATCCCAGCAATGCTCAAAGCGAAACCAGCCTCGACTGTTCCCCACGCCGCGCCGCGCGCGCATTTGGCGCTCCGCTCGCAGGCGCGCTGTAAATTCGGCCGCGCCCATACGTTCGGCCAGCGCCTGCATCGCAGTGTGGTCTGGAGTTCCTGTGGTTAAATGAGGCATCGTTACCTTTTAAGAAATGTAAAATCGCGATGACTGCGAATGCAAATCTGCTCTGAATCACCCCCTGGGAAAAATTTAAGGAGGATTACGAGTAAGAGTAGGAGTAGGAGTAAGAGTAAAAAACTCATCCCTCACCTCGATTCTCAAGTCTCCCATCTCAGCTCTCCCATCTCAAGTCTCCCACCTCAGATCTCCCACCTCAGATCTCCCACCTCAGCTCTCCCATCTCAAGTCTCCCACCTCAAGTCTCCCACCTCAGCTCTCCCACCCTCCCACCTCAGGCCTCCCATCTCCATTTTCTTAACGCTACGTGCTGGACTCCAATCCGATTCATCGTAACTTGCCGACAATGACGACCGCAAAGAAGCACTCAGAAGCCTTCGATAGTATTGAATCCGCCATCCGCGATATCGCCGAGGGTAAGATGGTGATTGTAACTGACGACGAGTCTCGTGAGAACGAGGGCGACTTGATCATGGCTGCCGAAAAGGTGACACCGCAAGCGGTTAACCAGATGGCACTGCATGCGCGGGGCCTGATCTGCGTGCCGATGCTGGGGCATCAATTGCGTCGCCTAGGCATCAGTCCAATGGCTGCCGAAAATCGCGAATCGCACCAGACCGACTTTGCCATCTCAGTGGATGCCGCCGAGGGCATCACCACCGGCATTAGCGCTTACGACCGTGCCGAGACGATCCGGATTCTCGCCGATCCGACTGCGCACCCGGACATGCTGGTGCAGCCTGGCCACGTGTTCCCGCTGCGCGCGCGCCCCGGCGGGGTGCTACAGCGCGCTGGCCACACCGAGGCGGCGGTCGACCTAGCACAACTTGCGGGCTTGCACCCGAGCGGGGTGATTTGCGAAATTTTGAATAATGACGGCACGCTCGCGCGGGTCCCGGATCTGATTGAGTATAAGCAGACCCACAATCTGAAGCTGATCTCGATCGCAGATTTGATCGAGTATCGCCTAACCCGCGACCGCTTAATCGAGCATATCTTGACGCGCCCTTTTGAATCCGAATTCGGCACCTTCGACCTGCACATCTTCCGCAGTATTTTGGATGATCGCCAACATCTCGCGCTCACGATGGGCGAGCTGACTGCAGAGCCGACATTGGTGCGGGTGCAAAGTGAGAACCTGTTAACTGATATTTTCCGCTCGAAGACGCTCGGCGGACACAACGCGCTGACCTCTGCCATGCAGAAAATTGCCGCGGCCAAACACGGCGCCCTACTTTATATAGAGCAACCACAGGGTGGCGTACAAGTGATCGAAGGCAGTGAAACTGCAGCGCTCAAACAGATCGGTCCGGCGAAAATGGACTTCCGCGACTACGGGATCGGCGCTCAAATCCTGGTTGAGCTCGGCTTAAAGAAAATTCGGCTACTCTCCAGTACGACTCGTAAAGTGGTCGGTCTCGATGGCTATAATCTGGAAATCGTTGAACAGATCAAAGTATAACCGACCAAGTCATTCGCCTGCACACATAGATTCAAACACCTTGCTGTTGATCATATGCCTAAACAAACAAACGTAACTGTCATTCTCTCCGGCTGTGGAGTCTTCGATGGCGCGGAGATTCACGAATCAGTACTCACACTCTTAGCCCTCGCGCGCGCCGGAGCCAAGGTCACCTGCGCCGCACCGGACATCGCGCAGCGCCATGTCATCAACCACGTAACCGGCGAAGAGTTAGAAGATGAAGATCGCAATGTGCTGGAAGAAGCGGCACGCATCACGCGTGGCGAAATCAAGCACCTCAGCCAAATCAAGCTGGAAGAAGTCGACGCCATCATTTTCGTTGGTGGCTTTGGAGTAGCGAAGAATTTATCCAGTCTCGCCTTCGACGGCATCGAGTACGACATCGACCCGATCATCAACGATCTGATTCAAGATGCCCACCAACAGTCAAAAGCCCTCGGCTTTATATGTATCGCGCCGATTCTGGCTGCAGCGGCACTTGGCCCTAAAAAGTGCGCCTGA
>CAZIMR010000180.1:0-3853 GCA_964540215.1 uncultured Puniceicoccaceae bacterium | reverse complement strand
AAGCCGAGCCGTGAATCATGCGGCTGTATTGCTTAGTCAGGTTTATCCCTTAATTTTGAGTACGATAAAGTGATTCATTTTGTTGTGCCAAACATACAAACGATTATTGCCGACTTGAAGTTGTACTTCGAGCGCCTCGGGCGTTGTCACTGCTTCGCCATTTACTTCAAGAATCACCATTCCACGGGCCATGATATCCGCATATCGAGATTCGGGTAGTACGTCACTAATCAGCAGGCCTTCCACTTCATCTGGCAGAGAAAGCCCTTTGCGTATGCGCTTATCAATGATGCTCAGTCGCACGCCTTCGAGAGCACCCTGCTCTAGATCAGCACTCGAAACTATGCCACTCAACCTACCTAGCACCACCGGTAACGTTAACGTCTCATTTAGGCGAACCAGCGTGACTACCACCTCACGCCCTGGACGCATTTGCGAAACGACTAATCGAAGTTGCGGTGCCGATTCGATCACTACCGCATCGATTTTCAAAATGATATCTCCGTAACGTATTCCGCCTTCATCTGCTGGCGAACCAATTTGAACTTGGTTTACCAAAGCACCACGGGTAGAAGACAAATTAAAGGCATCTGCTAAGTCTGGGGTCAAGTTTACGGGGATCAAACCCAGCAAGCCCCGCGGCACTTCGCCGGACTCGATCAGATTCGTCACCACATTTAGCACCATGTTCGACGGAATCGCAAAGCCGATGCCGATACTACCACCCGTACCGGATACAATCGCAGTATTAATCCCGACCAACCGCCCTGCAGCATCAATCAACGCGCCGCCAGAATTCCCCAAATTCACTGACGCGTCAGTCTGAATAAAATTTTCATACGCACCAGGGCCGAGTATACCAGACGAATCACGCCCCAGCGCAGAGATAATTCCGCTCGTAGCGGTCAATCCGACGTCCAACGGATTGCCAATTGCAAATACAATATCACCGACGCGCAGCTTACCACTATCGGCAATCGTCACAATCGGCAGTGGCTCGTCGTGCTCAATTTTTAAAATTGCGACGTCGGTCTTCTCATCAGAGCCGATCAGTGTAGCCACTGACTCGATGCCATTGCTTAGACGCACTCGAATCTCATCGGCTGCTCTGCCATCTTGCACTTGCACCACATGGTGATTTGTCACGATGTAGCCATCCTCTGAAATAATCACTCCGGATCCCACCCCCACCCGCTCGAGGCGCTCAGTTTGATCAGGTTCGGCGCCTGTCAGAGGGCGTCCCCACTGACGAAATAAATCCTGAATGCCCTGCGGCGCACATTGGTAATACGACGACTGAATAATTTGCGATGAATAAACCGCTACAACCGATGGCGTGGCCTTTCCCAGCACACCGGCATACGATACGACCGGCACCTCTCCAATCGCGCTTACCGCCCTAGAATCTTCAATAACTTGAAGCTTCGGGTTTTTTTCCGCGGCAACTAGTGACGCGACTAGAATACCACTAAACAATAAAAAGAAGGCCGATTTCATAAAAAAGTTGGTTTAGTTTAAGCAATGGAAGTCAAACAGCTCAGCTCAGCAAGTTCAAGGCTTTGAAAAGAGAATACACTGTAGCTCAAGCGATAGATAAATATATAGATGTACAATACCAATAAAAGATATTGCAAAAAACGTTATTAATAGGTATTATACCTGTGTCGTTTCTAACTGAATATAATTAGCAACGTGCAAACTCCTCGCCCCAACCAGTAGATCTACTGACTTCATCATGTTATCGCTCTCGACTACCACTGGTCATGCAATCCGCGCTTTGAGCTGCCTACCTCCCCCTGATAGCCCGCCGATGCAGGTCAAAGAGATCGCCGCGCAATCAAACGTATCAGAATTCTACCTTGCAAAGATCATCAGTCGCTTAGGTAAGGCGGGGTTAATCAAGAGTAAGCGTGGCTACACCGGCGGTGTACATCTCGCCCGCCCAGCTGAGCAAATCAGTCTACTTGACGTGAGCCGTGCGATCGACGGCAAAGAATGGCCTAATAACTGCCTGCTCGGCATGCCAACATGCTCCGAAGAGCAGGCCTGCGCAGTGCACCTATTTTGGAAGAACATGCGCTGTAAGATCAGGAAAAATCTAGCCGAGACTTCGCTGAAGGACTCAGCTGACTTTGTAGCTCATCAGAAAAAGTGCAATAATTCCTCAAGATAAAAACAGGCAACAGCAGGATGCCGTTAGTGGGTCAACATTAAAGTATTAGCTTGCGCTGTTAAGTTCTAGTTTAAAACGCCTCACGCATTAGCTTTACGCAGGCATTAAAATCGTCATCCTAACGTTAATAGATTCTAATATTTAATCTTCGACTGCCTTAACAACTGAATCAGTTATTTTTTTGCAGCCTAAAAAATTAAGCACAGACAATGAAGACTCCACTAAACACAATTGAACAAGCCACCATTCTCATAGTAGATGACGAGACTCAAAACCTGCAGCTAGTGAGCGAAATACTACGCCTAGAGGGCATGCCCGTTATTTTTTCGACACACGGAATCGAGGCTATAGAAATCGCCAGAGATCAACAACCCGCACTCATCCTGTTGGATATTATGATGCCTGGAATAGATGGCTTGGCAGTGTCCAAAATACTCAAGTCTGACGAAGTAACCAAATCGATACCAATCATTTTCCTAACTGCCTTAACCGAAGTCAGTGACTTAGTCAAAGCCTTTGCTGCTGGAGGAGTTGATTACATCACAAAACCTTTTATCCGAGAAGAGTTGCTCGCCCGAATCCAGACACACATCAGCCTCTATCAAGTGCGTCGACAACTGAAAAAACTCTACCAGCAAAAAACAAATCTACTAACGACACTCGCGCATGATATTAAGAATCCGGCAGGCGCGATCGATGGGTTAACGACGCTCATGATGGAGGACATCAAAGAAAGCAGCTACGACTCACGCCAAATTTACTCGATGCTTGATTTGACACGCCAAAGCGCCCGCGGGATGACTGATTTCGTCAACGACATCCTCGACGAAGAGACACGTAACCAAGGTGAGGTCCTTGAACTCACCCTGGCTCAGATTAATGTCGCAGAAATTGTCACCCATTTAGTGAAGTTAAATGCCGTTCAATCAAACGAGAAGTCAATTCGCCTCACATATGAGCCGACATTCAAGCCAATGGCGCAGATCAGCCAACGCATTTTAACTGGTATGTTTGATAACATTATTAGTAATGCCGTTAAATACTCGCGAGACAACTCGGATGTCATCGTCTATCTGATGCCATCGCAATCGCAGCCCAACGGCTTCCGTTTTGAAGTCCACGACAGTGCCTGTGTGATTAGCCCTGAAAACAGAGAGGTCATCTTCAATAAATTCGCAAAAAACACCGATGCCACGATTGGTAAGAGCTCCTCTCATGGAATCGGCCTAGCAATCGCAAAGCGCTTAGTTGAACTGCACAATGGCTACATCGGCGTGCGAGAGCGAGTCGGTGGTAAGGGCAATGTATTCTACCTAGAAATACCCCTAGAATCAAAGAATGCCTGCGGAAAAGCTCCGGCAAAGAACTATCTACACCAGTCGGACAGCACTGATGAGCCGTCTCTTGATTGACCTGATTTTGATCACTTTAACTATCCGCACTTAATGGGCCCGCATAAAGGCCTTGATTGCTGCCGGATTCGGCTCGACTGCGTGCTTCACAATCTCGCGCCCTTTCAACATCTCCAATGATGGGTGTGTTGACTCCTGTCCGATAGCGTCGACAATCGTGTCTGGGAATTTAGCTGGGTGCGCTGTCGAAAGGACCAATTGCGGGCCATCGCAATCGCCAGTAAACCCACATGCAGTGTGTGGATCAGCTACATAGCCATATTGCTCA
>CAZIMR010000179.1:0-3853 GCA_964540215.1 uncultured Puniceicoccaceae bacterium | reverse complement strand
GGCCCGGGCTCGGAGGCGATTATCAATTTTGGCGACAAGGCAAAGGCGCGCGACATGGCCATCAAAGCCAAGGTCCCCGTGATTCCAGGCAGTGATGGCACTGTCGATAACGAAAAAGAGGCCCTCATTGTCGCCAAAAAAATCGGCTTCCCCGTTATTATTAAAGCCGTCGCCGGGGGCGGTGGTAAGGGAATGCGCACCGCAAACAATGCTTTCGCATTTGCTAAAGAATATAACAACGCCCGCAACGAAGCCGAGAAGGCTTTCGGCAATGGCGCGGTTTACCTCGAACGCTTTCTCGACGCACCGCGACACATCGAGATTCAGTTGCTCGGCGATCAATTCGGCAACGTGATCCACCTCGGTGAACGCGACTGCTCGATTCAACGCCGACACCAGAAGGTCATCGAAGAGGCTCCCTCTCCTTTTATCTCTGATGACATTCGCAAGAAAATGGGTCGAGACGCGGTCAAACTAGCTAAATCAGTCAATTACGAAGGCGCGGGCACCGTCGAGTTCCTCGTCGATGACAAGGGCGAGTATTTCTTCATCGAAATGAACACGCGTATCCAAGTGGAACACGGCGTGACTGAAGAAGTCACTGGTGTTGACTTAGTTAAAGAGCAACTCCTCATCGCCAGCGGACAAAAACTCAGCTACCAGCAAAAGGACATTAAAATCACCAAGCACTGCATTGAATGCCGCGTATGTGCCGAAGATCCGAGCCGCAATTTCGCGCCTTGCCCAGGCGAAATCGGCCTTTACTATGCCCCAGGCGGTCACGGTGTGCGCATCGACTCGCACTGCTACAGTGGCTACACGATCCCCCCTTACTACGACAGTATGATCGCCAAGGTCATGACCATCGCCAAAACACGCGAACTAGCCCTCGACCGCATGGATCGGGCGCTCGGCGAATACTTGATTCATGGCATTAAAACGAACATACCGTTTTCACGCGCAATTATCCGCGATCCCATCTTCCGCGAAGGCAAAGCCACCACGAAGTATATCGAAGAATTCATTGAGCGCGTGCCCAAGGATCTTTACACCTAATAGTAACAACAGTATATTGCACCAATCATGAGCAACAAATCTGAAAACAACCAAGAGTCCACAATCCCTACAGTGTCCGAAGGCTCGAACACTTTAGGTGACATCCGCATCAATCACAGCGTAGTAGCGAGCATTGTTCGCTTAGCTGCGCTCGAAGTGGTCGGTGTCGCAGCAGTTGGTGGTGGTTTCGTCGATGGAATCGCAGAGATCTTCTCCAAAAAGGGCGATGAGCGCGGTGTCCGCGTCGATGAAGACGAAGTCGGTGACTACCAAATTGAAATCCGTGTGATTCTACGCTTCGGCGTCGAACTCGCGACCGTCGGCAATGAAATCCAGCAGCGCATCGCTGAGCAGGTCGAAAAAATGACCAGCAAGGGTGTCGCTCGCGTCAATGTCATTATCGACGGTGTACGCACTACTGAAGAAGAGCAGGAAGCCAAAGATGAGTGGGACAGCCAAGCGCACGTTGACTAGGCACAACACAGGTCTCGTCCGCTATTTTCTGACTAAATAAACACTGATGAACTGGACTGAATCGATCGAGATATTGAACCCTCTCTTAGTACCACCCTATTTGTATATCGCGGGAGCGATTCTTGCATTCGCGCTGTTACTGATACTGCTAGTACGACGTCAGCCCAATAAAATCCTCGCTTATCAAACCGAGAATGGCCGCGTCATGGTCTGCCGCTCCGCGATCGTCGAACTCATCCGTGCATTCTGTGAGCAACTCGACGGCGTCGCAAAGCCAATCGTCAAAATAAAAGTCAAAGGTAAGACCATCCACTTTGATGTCCACATCCAGCTAAAGAGCGGTGGCCGCCTCAGAGACATCGAACAAACCTTACAGGTCCATCTACGCCAACATCTTGCCGAAAACCTCGGTATTGAACATCTGGGCCAGATCAACATCGTCGCCACAGGCCTAAAGTGCGGCCTTATCGAAGGCCCTAACCCGATCACCAATAACGAACAGGTACCTACTGATGCACTGGAAACCCACGTCCCTGCGGAGGACAATTCCACCAAATCTCTCAGAGAAAAGCTCGAACAAAAGCTGCTTTAACGGCTAATATGTCTACTTTGAGACATTCTCTGATGAACCTGACGCCACATTTGCGGTCTAAATCGTTTATCAGATGAGACATTCGATCCCTATCACGACCATCGCCGCCGCCTGGGTCGGCGCATTGATGCTCTTCGCGGCCTGCAGTCCGAAGACCACGATCGAGCTAGGCCTCGACGATCTATCCGCGCGCTTCGTCGCAGCCAATCAAGCCGACACGATCGAACCGATGCTGAAGCTCTACTGCTTAATCGGTTGCGACAGTCTCATTACCTCTCGCCTAAAAGGTGCCCTAGACTACGAGCTCGGCCTGCCGATTCAACGAATCGAATTTAAAGCGCTCTTAGGCGCATCCGAAGAAACAATCAATTTCACCCACAACGGCGTCAGCTATGGCCCTAGCCTCACACCACGCTTCCGAATGCGCGTGCTTTACGCAGTCGAAGACCATTTCAGTAGCCTCTTCACAGTCGGTCAAAACCCCTCTGGCGATTGGCAAATCATCTGCGCGAAACCGAAGCCGCCAATTCGCTACTAAACAACGCCGCGAGCCAAACAGATCGTATCCTCGGAGTTGACAAGCTGAATAATTAGCAACACTTAGAGGCTTATGAAGATTATCGCTTACTTAAAACCGACCTGCGGATGGAGCATGGGTGTCCGCGCGATCATGAAGAAGCACGGTCTCGAATACGAAGACCGTGATATTATTAATAATGCGGATCAATACGCTGAAATGGTTGAAAAGTCCGGCCAACCCCTCTCGCCTTGCGTTGAAATCGATGGGCATATGCTCGCCGATGTCAGCGGTGATGAGGTCGACGCCTACATGCTCAAAGAAGGCCTCGTTACTGAAAACGGCGCCGAAGCAGACGCTCCGACCAACGCAGCCTGCACCGACGAAGAGCACGAAGCCATGCGCTCGAAGACGATTCGTTTTTTCTAAGTACCCTAGCACGAGAAATACTTAATTCCTTAAAGTCTTTCTCCAGAACACGGATTCGGTCCGTTTTTTGCTACCGAACAAGCTGCTAATTAACAGCATATGAGCATGCTCATCTGCTGAGAATGTCATTTTCTCTAGACAGACTCTCATCAATTACTACTTTCTTCGTTCCTTTTGGCTCCGGTCAAAAGGCGAACCCGTCGCTCAGGACGGCCGCATCACGCGATGACTACATTTTAAACCAATTATTTAATACAGATATGGAAAAGACACACATCCAGCCCAAGGCGCAGGGTCTCTACGACCCACAGAATGAACACGAAAACTGCGGAATCGGCCTGATCGTCGATATGAAAGGCCGTAAATCCCACGACATCGTCAAGGGTGCGCTGGAAATCTGCGTGAACCTCGACCACCGGGGTGGGTGCGGCTGCGACCCTATCACTGGGGACGGTGCAGGTATCTTTATTCAACTCCCACACAACTTCTTTAAGGCGGTGTGCCAAGCCGAGTGTGGCTTCGACGTGCCAGCAGAAGGCGACTACGGCGTCGGCTTTGTATTTCTTTCCCGCAATGAAGAAGAGCGTAAGAACGAAGAGACTATCATTGAAGAGATCGTCGCCGAAGAAGGCCTCGGCTTCATCGGCTGGCGCGATGTGCCAGTGCGCAGCGAGATCCTTGGTAAAGCATCTAAGGCTTGCGAGCCAGTTATGCGTCAATTCTTCGTCAACAAGGGCGAAGTCGCTGCCGGCCTCGAACTAGAGCGCAAACTTTACATCGTGCGG
>CAZIMR010000178.1:0-3865 GCA_964540215.1 uncultured Puniceicoccaceae bacterium | reverse complement strand
TACTCAGGATACTCTGACCAGCAGGATTTGGCGCATTGGCGATGACTGTCAAACCACCACCAGTCACCGCACCGGCAACCACTGCGTATTGCAGTGCCACGGCACGTGCCAGGTCCGCAGGATTAGTTGCTAAACTCTGATCAAAGGCAGGCACTTGCGAGGCGAGAAAAGTAATCGCGGCATTATCATTAAATGCAGTGAGCAAAGTCGATCCGATGAAGAGCGGCACTTCACCCAGTGCAGAGAGTACGGGGGCGATCCACCAGCCTTGTAGTCCGCCGTGCGTAACGAGGCCCGCAAGGAAGAAACCAACCAACAGCGGCCCTTTTAGAGCGATCGCATATTGATGGTGATCTGTCGCAATCGTAAATGCGATAAAGACCAGGAATCCGCCAATAAAGAAGGCTGGATGATGCAAAGTGAAGACCGTCCATGCCAAGAAGAATAGATGCACACCAATAATCCAAAGTGGTGCTGGCTCTTCTTTTTTTGCAGTCGCCTCAGCCGCTGCGGCTTCTGCTTTATCCTTCAAAGCGACAAAGTCCTTGCGAAAGACGAAGAAATAAATCCCAGTCGCAATCAAAATACCGAGCACCGCACGAATACCGAAATGGGAGAGCATGAACGGTGTATCCCAGCCCCACTTGGTCGCAACCATTAGCACTGGCGGTGCCGCAAAGTGCGTCAGCGTGCCACCAACAGAGATATTTACAAATAACAAACCCATGGTCGCATACTTAAACGTAGGCGTAGGGTTGTAGCAGTAAAACTGATGCCCCAGTAGCAGGGCCGCAATCGTCATTGCTGCCGGCTCAGTAATGAAAGAGCCGAGTAAAGGTGCGATAATCAGAATTGAAAGCCACCATGCTGCAGGTGTTTTCTTACCAATCCTAGCCACCGAGCTCAAGGCTCGCTCGGCAAAGGCCACGACCGGACGCGATGCCGCGATCGCCATGATCACGAAGACGAAGATCGGCTCGGTATAGTTGCGCGTATCGATGTAGTGCGTGGTATGATCCCAGCCATATTTATACGTAATAAACATCAGCAGCGGAATCAGCCAGATACCAAAAATTGCTTCAATCTCGCCGAGAAAATGAAATAAGGTCGCTTTAAAACTCACGGGGTCCTTCCCGTCCACAAAGACACGCTCATCTGCCTTCGCCTTAAGCTCGTTCTCATGCTCGTATTTGTGTGCAAGCTTCATGAAATGAACCGACGCGAAAGTATGCATGATTGCGCCCAAGAACAGTAAGGTCGCGATTAGGTTGATCGGATCCGCTGCAGCGCGAAGCGTTAGTATCTGCAGCACACTCAGTTCATCCTCAGGAATGTTAAGTTCATCAGCGTACGCTTGTTCTAGTGGTGCGTAATCATCTAACGCCATGGGAAACAAAATATCTGAAACGCCATGTCCATTGCCACTGATCGGACTACCAGCCGCGGCATGCAGGCTAGACGTCAGAATGAAACTGACGAGGAAGAGTAGGATGAAACGAACTGGGTACATGATCATAGGCTAAAAGGTCTAAGGATTTATGTATTACTTAAAAGAAAAAACGCGACCTGGGCTGTGAATTCTCATCGACTACAGCAATCAACCTCGTGCTCATTCAAAAGATTATAATTAAGCCCGTTTAGAACGATTCCGCACGGCTAGGCGTGGTGGTAATTAGAGCCGGCGTTGATCGAGACAGCACGGTAAAGCTGCTCGCACAAGAGCATGCGGGCGATCTCGTGCGTGAAAGTGAGTGGCGACAGAGCAAATAGCACGTCCGCCCGCGCTTTGACTGCGAGGCTCAAGCCATAAGCGCCACCGATGATAAGGATGGCTGGCTGACCTTGCAGATCGAATAGCTCTTTGGCGAGACCTGTGGATGTACGCGTTTTGCCCTCTTCGGCCATCGCGTAGACGCGGGCGTCTTTTCGTTTGGCCAAGGCTTCGAGGATCCGCTCGCCCTCGCTTTCGACGTCGCCGTCCTTGAGTTCGAGCAACTCGAAGTTGCCGGAACGTTTAAGGCGCTTGGAGAAATCGTCGCAGAGCGCAGTCAGCGGCTTGTTCTTCATACGGCCGATAGCAATGATGGTGTAGCGATACATGTTAGTCCGAGTGGTGGTGATGAGGGAGAAAAAAACTAATATTTAAGGGCATCTAATTTAGAATTTCTAGATCCACGACGACTGGCGACAAATAACCCTCATCAACTTCCTGCGGTGCCACGGTATCGGCCGCTTCACGCTTATGCAATCAGCCGCCCCACAAGGGATTTCGCTCAATGCTCGTGCACCATGAAACCCCTGATATGTCGAGAGCCCCCGCCCATGTGCACGGTTGCGGGTAAGGAGACGAAGCTGACGGGCGGACATGAGTTATAAGTTAGTGCCTACGCACCGTCCTGAATAGAACGTGCGTATTTGGCGACAGACTTAAATAATGAATCTGCAAACGAGGCGACAGAAACCAACACAAGCTGTAACTCGACATCGCTGAAAACCACCGCTTCACCCTCGCGGAAGACTTTACGTAGATCGACTAGTTTCCCCTGTGCCTGACCATCGACAACACCCGTATTCTGAGTCTCGACAGACTTTAGCTCGATGGCGAGTTCACCCTGTTCATCAACCTGCGCAGCTTTGACAATACCGCCCTGCTGCATCAAAATTTGCATCACGAAACCGAGCGAGATGATGCTATCCTCAAGCTCGCACATGATGCCGTAGTCTTTTTCGAGGCGATTAAACTTCTCGTCAATTTGGGCGGGGATGAACGCTTGCTGAGCTGCTTGGGCATCTTTCTGTGCGCTAGCTGTCACATCTTTACTAGCGCTGGTGGCCTTGACCAATGCTAGGAAAAAGTGGCCGTTGTTCATGGCCGTCACGATTAGGTTCAAGGAATCGCCAATCACTTGACGCACCAGCAGATCACGGGCGTAAGCCTGCATTTGCTCGAAATTCTGATGACGCGGAGCTGCTGGCATGATGCGGGGCGTATTCACCCGCTGATTATAACGGTCTTCCTGAACCGCCTCACGTGAAGCCAGATTGAAAGCCAGCATATCGAAATGGCGTTGTAACCCAGACATGAACTGTTGCGCGATTTGCTGCAAATTAACTTGCTGCGGTTGCCCGGCATTGGAATTGGATTCAGCTGTCATAAAAATTCTCCTTATAATGTAATCTGAGGTAAAAGAACTCCACTCAACAAATTCTAGCACTCGGGACAACCTCGTATTTATTTTATCCACAAAATGATTTAAAGAAAATCACCTAAAGGCTCATCTGATCAAATATAATTATTATAGTAACGTTCATGTAAAGATAGTCCAAGGGTCTACTGCTTGAACCCCCAACCGATTGGCTGAGAGATGCTTTCGCAACCTTCGCCACCACCGCTAAGGCCGGTGTTGGTTTCATCCTCGCGCGACTGCACTACCGCTCCTCAGACATCGCTCAGCTCGACCAATGGGCACAAAACATAATCGCCGACAGAATTTACGACCAAGCAGCCACCGCTAATAAACAACTGATGCCCGCCAAGTTCACTGAAAATCTAGTACACTTACCCGTGCCCTTACTTTGAAGCCACCGGCAGCGGTTTCGCCTTGCTCGAAAGCAGAAGGCGACATATCGAAAAGCCTGCAATGGTTACCTTACTCACTCAGCGACTACCGACAGGATTTCTTATCCTGCTGGCGCTCGGATTTTTTGCTGGCTGCGCGAAGAAGAAGAGTAATGTCGAACGCGGCAACGCGAATCATGAGCTCTACATTGGCATTGGCACAGAACCATCTGGGCTCGACCCGCAGCTGACTACTGGACTCACCGAATACTCCGTCATGACCGCTCTCCTCGAGGGGCTCACCAC
>CAZIMR010000177.1:0-3868 GCA_964540215.1 uncultured Puniceicoccaceae bacterium | reverse complement strand
TGCTTCTCACGCACGCCATAACCGCCTATTCCCCTGCAACGAGTGTTGAGCCGTGCACATCGCGTTGTTTGGTTGACTGAAAAAGCGGACAAACGCAGCCCATTCGCTCCCAGCACTGCGATCTGCTCGCCGACGGAAAAGTCTCAGACTTGCGCTTAGCATAAAAGTTCTATTAGCTTACGAGTATGACCACGTCCTACCGAGGCCGCATCGCACCGACGCCTACGGGATATTTACATCTCGGCCATGCGCGCACTTTTTGGATCGCGATGGAGCGGGCCCGTGAATTTGGCGGCACATTGATCTATCGTGACGAAGACATCGACCCCGACCGCTGCAAACCAGAGTTTGCCGATGGCGCCATCGAAGATCTTCACTGGTTCGGATGCCAGTGGGACGAAGGCCCCGAGGCCGGCGGTCCAGCCGGCCCGTACCGCCAAAGCGAACGTATGCCGCTGTTTCTCGACGCGTGGCATCAACTGAAGGAAGCGGGCGTTATTTACCCTTGTGATCAATCTCGCAAAGATGTCGCTTGGGCCACCCAAGCGCCACACGCCGACGAGGCAAATAGTGAGGCGATCTACCCCGAACACCTGCGGCCGCCCCCTGGCACTGGTCAAACCGCCAAGGAGCCCGGTGCAACTAACTGGCGCTTCCGCGTGCCCAGCGACCGTAAGGTCGAGTTTGACGACCGCTGCTTGGGCCCCTGCGCCTTTAATTGCCTGAAGGACTTTGGTGATTTTCTGATCTGGCGTAAAGATGGGCAGCCCGCGTACGAGCTGGCAGTCGTCGTCGACGATGCTGCGATGGGCATTACCGAAGTCGTGCGCGGCGAGGATTTACTCATTTCAACCGCCCGCCAACTGCTCATCTACGAAACGCTCGGCCTACGCGCACCAGAATTTTACCACGCTCCCCTACTCTGCGACTCCAGCGGCCAACGGCTAGCCAAGCGCCATCATTCCCTCAGCCTACGTGAATTCCGCGAAGCGGGACAAACACCTGAAACACTACGAAAGTCAGAAGACTGGTGGTCGGGCTTGAACGACTAAACGCAAAATTCAGCCTTTCAGCCTTTCAATTTTTCAGTCTTTATAGGAATCATGATCGACGACGAATTACAACAACTGGATGAAATGAAGAATAATCTAATGATCTGGCTGGCCGAAAAGGGTGCGGGGCTACTGGTCGCCATCATTATTATTGCTCTCGGGTTCTGCTTAGCCAAGCGCCTCGCCAACCTGATCCTTAAAATATGCGACAAGCGCGGGCTCGACGTTACCCTTTCACGCTTCTTCGCTGGGTTTTCGAAGATCGTCATTATCGGCTTTGCCACAATTATGGCGCTCAGCAAACTCGAGATCGAGATTACCCCATTCATCGCGCTGTTAGGCGCCAGTGCCTTCGGCCTCAGTCTCGCCGTCCAAGGACCTGTCTCGAATTACGGTGCCGGCATCGTGCTTATTATTACTCGTCCCTTCAAAGTCGGCGACACCCTCACGCTCAACGGCCTGACTGGCCAAGTCGATTGCGTGAACTTGGGAAACACTCAACTCCTCAACGAGGATGAAGAGCGCATTACTATTCCGAATCGCAACGTCCTTGGTGAAATTTTCACCAACTCATACGACTATAGCATCATCGAAGCGATGGTTGGCATTGATTACAGCGTCGACCCCGAAGCCGCCATCCGTTGCATCACCGCGGCAATCCAAACCGTCGAAGGCGTTGCGCCCGATCGTGCCCCCGACGTCGGGATCGAAAATTTCGGCGATTCCTCGATTAACATCGGCTACCGCGTCTGGGCACCAACCAATCGCTACCACCACACCCGCTACGCAGTGAACCTCGCCGTCTTTCGTGCGCTCCAAGTAGCGCAGATTTCCATTCCGTTCCCACAGCGCGATGTACACCTGATTCAGCCAAAAGCCAGCAAAGGTTAAGGCTTATTCCTACGCACTTTATTCGAATACCTTGCCACAGTTCGTCGAATCCGGTCTTGTCGCCTGGCTCAGAACCGCCTTTTTTAAGCAACTATGCCAGACCGTTCAGGATTTAATATTATCGCCATTGATGGCGGCGCGGCCACGGGAAAGTCCTCGACCTCCCGCGCCATTGCCGAGCGCCTCAACTTAATGCACGTCGATACTGGCGCGCATTACCGCACGCTGACCTTCGCGCTGCTCAATGCGGGTGCGAACTCAAAAACACCTGATGCGATTCCTGAGCTGCTTAAATCGCTCAAGCTCGACACGACTATTAAAGCTCGCAGCGCCCTCCTGAGTATTAACGGCGACGTGCCCGCCGATGCCGACATTCGCTCCCCTGAAGTCAACGCCAACGTCTCCAAGTTTGCAGCGATCCAATCTGTCCGTGAATTCCTCTTCAACTATCAACGCAGCCAAGCTCAAGTCGCTCTCGATCAAACCGAGTTTACCGGTCTGATCATGGAAGGCCGCGATATCGGCTCCATCATTTTTCCCAGCGCAGACTTCCGTTTCTTCCTGTTTGCCGACGAAGGCACCCGCACTGCGCGCCGAGCGAAAGACGGTCAGACCGACTCCATCGGCGAACGCGACAAACGCGACAGCCAACGTAAAACCGCGCCGCTGGTCTGCCCCAAGGGTGCCATCCGAGTCGACACAGGGCCCTTGCCTCTCGAAGGCGTTGTTGAACACATCTACGGCATCATTACTGCGAGAGGAAATTAAACATCCGCTGTTTCACATTTCACTATTGATTCGATCAGTTTTACGGTCGGTCATGTCATGACTACATTCCTCGGAACAGCATTTTCAAATTTGCTTCGCCCTTTTCAGTAAACCGAGCTTAGCGCTTCAAACAAAATGTCCAATACACGCCCAACTAATCGATCTTTTTACGAATGTGTCCGCGTCATCGCTGACTGGTTTTTTAGCACGTTTTACGACTTTTCTACTTCTGGCGTGAGCGGCGTGCCACTGCATGAGAGTGCGATCTTCGCGGCCAACCACATCAGCTTTTACGATCCGCCTGCGATCGGCGCCCAAGTGCAGCGCCCGTTTAATTACTTCGCTCGTGACACCCTCTACAAAGGATGGTTCGGCAAAGCACTGCACAAACTCGACACCATTCCAGTCTCCCGTGAAAACGCCGACATCAAATCGCTCAAGGCCATCTTTAGGGCGCTGAAAAACAACGGTGCAGTCGCGATCTATCCAGAAGGCACCCGCTCGCCCGATGGCAAGCTCGCCGAACCCAAGCCTGGTGCCGGCATGATTGCCTGTAAATCAAAGGCCACCGTGATCCCAACTCGTATCTTCGGCACCTTCGAAGCCTTTGGTCGGCAACACAATTTGCCCTCCCTCGGCGGTTCAATCCACGTCACCTACGGGCATCCAATGACAGTTGCTGAAGTCGACCCCGGCAAAGAGCACCCTGAGCGCTACCTCGAAGCCTCACGCCGGATCATGGCCGAAATCGCCAAACTCGAAGCGCCAAAAATCGTGGTTGTTTAGAGTATTGAATAGTCGCGTCCTTTCGTGTCCATTCGTGTTTTCCATCTTTTATACGCACCTTTTCGCCTACTACCATGAGCAATCCATCCGATCGCTACGCCCAACGCGGCGTCTCATCCTCCAAGTCCGAAGTCCACGCCGTTGTGGATAAGCTCGACCGCGGCGTCTTTCCCGGTGCCTTTTGCAAGATCGGCGCAGACATCCTGACGGGCAACCCCGATAAGTGTAACATTATCCACTCCGACGGCTCTGGCACCAAGAGCACACTCGCCTACCTGCATTACAAAGAAACCGGCGATCCGACAGGCTTCCGCAAAACTGCCCAAGACAGCCTCGTGATGAACATCGACGACCTGCTCTGCGTCGGCGCT
>CAZIMR010000176.1:0-3871 GCA_964540215.1 uncultured Puniceicoccaceae bacterium | reverse complement strand
CTTAATCGAATCATCATCACGGCCCGCCGGCAATCGGATCGCCAAAAAGTTGGGCGATCCATCCACCACCACTCGATTAGTGGCGTATTGCTCCATCGAATCCGCAACCGCCTTCGCGACGGGATAATCCCCCGGACGCCTCTTCCACGTACCTTGCGCACGAGCTTCAGCGATGCGCCGCAGGTTGGGCTTCGACTTTTCTCGCAGGCTGATAGTACGACTCAAAATCGGCCGTTTCAGCTCGTCCGGTACCGCGACCACCTCAGCCTCATCATCCTCTGCCGGATCTGCTTGTTTGAGAAATTCGTGTACGCCGGGCAACTCGTCGCCCTGCCACTCGATCGGCGCATTCGGCTGCTTAACCCAATACACCGTCGGTTCATCGATCAGCGTGGCGAGCAAGCGGCGCAGGCGACCGCCAGTCAATTCCAACAGACTCGCGAGCTTGCCACCACACCACGACTCGACCAAAGCCAACGCAGCTTGTTGCGACGCGGACGCAGCATAATTGCGCGTCGGGCTCAGTTGATTGAGTGGCACTATTTCACGTCCCGCAGCAGCATCTAGCTTCACCACGATGGCATCGCGCCCAGCCGCTGCTGGCAAATTGGGCGGTAAAAACACTAACATGCGCAACGTATCACCGGCAGCAGACAGCTTGATCGAACGCACACCGCGCGACTTAGCCGCTTCGGGCTCTGGCTCGGGTTCCGCCACGAAATCAGGATGTGGCTGTGCTGCATGGGCCTGTTCGTGTTTGAGCGCTTCATAGTGCAGCGCAATGGCAATGGCATGCGCACAGACCTTGCGCCGGCGCCCTTCAAGGCAGTTGCAATGGTTGACCGCAAAAACAGTTGAGCGCAAATTCAGCTTCGGTTGGTAAGTATCATCGATACCTGTAACCTTGCCCGTCAGGACCGGGCTCTCCCACACAACCGCAGACACCGCACCGGCCTCAAATAAGCGCTCGGCTTGCTTGAAGACCAGCCCCCCAGATAGTTCCAGCAGGAAGCTACGGTCAAACACTGGCGGCGATTTAGATGGAAGCGGCATAGAGGCTGAGCACGCTTATACATCGAGAGCGGATGTCAAGGTGGAGTACGCGCCATTTAGAGGAAAAAACCGCAGGTCTGGGGGCCGCCAGTGCTAGTCGTTCAATCAGTGCTAACTGCTGCATGCCTAGAACATCACCTTGACATCAAGTCTTATGCCTAACAAAGCAGCTGGACAGCCTTTAAAGCTGTTCTGCGCGCTGCCCCACTTTACGTATGAGATTGGCAAATTGCGTGCGTTCAGACTCGTCCAGCACGTCAAACAAGTCGTTTAAATCTTTCACATGTGCCTCAAAGCTTGGCTCGATTAAGTCGCGGCCGTGATCCGTCAAGTGGACCAACACGATACGCGCATCTGCAGTGCTACGCTCGCGGCTCACCAAGCCGCGCTTCTCTAAGCGCTGTACTGCCGTGGTGATCGAGCCACTGGTCAGCAAAATCTTCTCGCCAATGATGCTGACCGGCTGCGCACCCTTATGCAGCAGCAACTCCAAGACCGCGAAATCACTCAATGATCCCAACCCGCCCGCAGAGATGCTCTTTTGACTGTAGCCGTTCACTGCGTGCGACGCTTTCCAGAGTAAAAGAAAAAGGTGCGGGCCTGAGTTCTGGTAGATTTTTGCCATACGAATAACTCTGCTATCCTTTAACTTGACTTCAAGCTAATTTTTAGACTTTTGTGCAGAAACAGTCGCATAAATTCATGTTTAAGGCAGTTTCAAGCGCAGCCCCGACACGATGACTTAGTCCATCATCTTAAAAGACATCGTAAAGCGATGCCGCTGCCCGGTCGGCGTGACACCCCCAGAACCGACCCGCTTAAATGCGGCTTCCACCGATGCATCGAATGCGGCATTACCCGAAGCTGGCTGTAGCCTAACATTTGAGATACGCCCGGAATGACTGACATCAAAGACGACGTTTACGTTTAGCCCCACCCCGGCAAGGTTCGCAGGCTTGATCCAGGCGCGGTTTAGGCGACTATTTAATTGATCGCCATAGCGCTGCAAAGCGGTACGTTCAGCGGCGCTGAGGCTATCAGAAGGGTGATGCAGCGTGGCCGGTAAATTGTGCTGTAAATTCTTCTGAAACTGAGAGGTATTGATTGTGGGTGCCTGATAATCCCCAACTGGCTGCGGCGGTCTCGGTTTAATATTCTTTTCTGGATTATCTTTAAAGAAATCAGCCGCCGACATCAACTGCGGCGGAGCTTTAGTAACTGCCTTTACAGGCGTGGGCTTTGGACGCGGCTTGACTGGATCAGCAATATTCATCGGCTTCAAATCTGGCAGCTCTAGCTCCGGTGGAGGTAGCATCGGCGTGGCACGATTCTGCGCCGGATTCGACGAGTTCGGCTCACTCACCATCTCGAAGACGTGCGGCTGCTGTTTTGGCAAAAAAGCCCCAATGATCGTTGATAAAAATAACCCTACAATCAGCGCGCCATGCAAGGTCACCGAAGTCCACAAAGGCTGATTCGTTTTAATACGCATGGCGCCTACTTGACCTTGGTATCCAAACTAATTTTTGACAGATTACGCTGTTTGATCATATCGATCACAGTAATGACCCTCTGATACGGCAGAGCCGAATCTGCACGAATGCTCAGCACCGGCGGTGCCGCCTCCATCGCCATGGCATCCAGTAAATCGCCCAGTTGTTGCGGCGAGACTTTTGCATCACTCCAATAATAATCGCCGGATTTATCGAGCGTGATCGCCTGAAACTCTGCACGCACCTCAGGCTGTAATTTCGACGTCTCCATAGGTAGGTTCACATCAATCGTCTGCTCCAACAAAGGCGTAGTGACCATGAAAATAATCAGCAACGCAAACGCAAGGTCGATCAACGGCGTCACGTTGATCTCCGTGAGAGCGGAGAGGCGATCTTTGCGATGGAAGTTACGAGCCACTATTTGATCAATTAAAAATTAGGATCACGCAGACCTATGCGTTGGTCGCTGCGGCTTGAGCTTCGAGCTCAATACGGTCGGCCACGGTGCTGGAGAAATTCTCCAGTTCAACCACTGAGATCTTGGTTTGTAGCAATAAATAATTGTAGCCGAACACCGAAGGGATCGCGACCAACAAGCCTGCTACGGTGGTCAACAACGCACCAGAGACACCCGGGGCAAGACTCTGCAAGCTGGCCGACCCCGCGCCAGCCATACCGCCGAAGGCATCCATCACCCCCCATACCGTGCCGAGCAAGCCAAGAAACGGTGCGCCGGTCACGATCGAGCCAAGCAACACCATCTTGCTTTCATAGCGAATAATCTGCTCAGCAAGCCCACGTTGAATCGCATTTTCAACATGTCCCATGCGCAAAGTCGCCCGATGCATATCAGCATCCACTAAATTACCACCATAACGGAAAAATGCTTTAAGCGCATCGCGCACGATATTGTAGTAAGGCCCAGCACCCTTGCCTGGGCGCTCTGGAGGCAGGTCGAGCAAGTGCGATTCTTTACTCAAAAGACGCTCGTAGCGCTTATTTTGAGAGCGCAATCTGGACAGGTCCATATACTTCCCAAACAGCACTGACCACGCGATAATACTACAGACCATGAGCACCAGCACCACGATCTTGCCGGCAAAATTCGACTGGCCAAAATAAGTAAAAACATTGGGGCCACCAACGGCCTGCAAGAGGAGTGAATCAAATATAGTGGTTAAGCTCATTTTCTAAAAGTGCATAGAGGTATATCTTTGCAAGGCTCTCATTAACAACGGGCGTTCAAAGTCCTGCCAGCATAAAACATAATTCTCCAAAAAAACCTTTTAAAGGTTCTCTCGGGATTTAATTTGCTCGGGCAGTCA
>CAZIMR010000175.1:0-3877 GCA_964540215.1 uncultured Puniceicoccaceae bacterium | reverse complement strand
TTTCAACCGACACCTGCGCGGCGCTCCGTGCCAGCGAGATCGGAGCCGACATGCTGATGAAAGCCACTAAAGTCGATGGCATTTACAATAAAGACCCACACAAACACGACGACGCCGTCAAATACGACCACTTGGAATATATCGACGCACTGAGAGATCGCTTGAGCGTAATGGATTCGACCGCCTTCTCGCTGTGCATGGAAAACAGAATGCCAATTCTCGTCTTCAGTATGCGTGAGCCAGGCGCCATTCTCCGCGCAGTCATGGGCGAAGAAATTGGCACACTCGTTAATTAACAGCTCCACTTTTTAATCATTCAATACCGCTACAGATATGGAACCAAAAGATATCCTTAAAATGCTCGCTGCCGATCTCAAGAAAGCAGTTGAACATACACTCAATCAGTTCGGCAGCCTCCACACTGGCAAGGCATCGCCAACCATGCTCGATTCAGTCCGCGTGACCGCCTACGGCAGCACCGTCACACTAAAAGAAGTCGCTGCAGTCACCACCCCCGACGCCAAGACCATCATGGTTCAGCCTTGGGATAAGAGCATCATACGCGATGTCGAGAAAGGGATCCAAGAAGCCAATCTGGGCCTCAACCCGATGGTCGATGGTGGCATCCTCCGCGTGCCAGTACCCGAACTAACCGGCGAGCGCCGCCAAGAACTGGCGAAGACTGCGAGCAATATGGCGGAAGATGGCCGCGTGCGCGTACGCCAAGCTCGGCGTGATGCACTCGACCTATTTAAGACCGCGAAAAGCGATGGTCTTTCTGAAGACGACTTCAAGCGCTACGAGAAAGATGTGCAAAAAGCACACGACGATTTTATCTCCGAAATTAACCAGCAGCTTACAGCGAAGGAAGCAGACCTAAAAAAAGTCTAAGTTCAAAGAACCAGCATAAGGCTTCAGATAAACATAGAACTTTGTTCTCTGCCCTCTGGTCGATGCCCTTTGATTCCTAAAAAATGATTCCACTCCAACAGGCCAAGCGCGTCGTCATCAAACTCGGCACTGGTGTCTTAACATCCGGTATCGGTGATTTGGATACCGCTCGTATTGAAGCACTCTGCCGCCAGGTCAAAACATTGCGCAATCGTGGCATAGGCGTGATAATCGTCAGTTCTGGAGCCGTTGGCCTCGGCATGGGGAAATTAGCCCTAGAGCAACGCCCTAAGGATCTCGCGATGTTACAGGCCTGCGCCTCAGTCGGTCAGACGATTTTGATCAACACTTGGCAAAAAGGGTTCGACCCACTTGGACTCACTGTTGCGCAGATACTCCTCACCCGCGAGGACTTACGCGCCAAGCATCGACACAATGCTGTATTTAATACGATCGAACGACTGCTAGCCAACGGCACTGTACCAATCGTTAACGAGAACGACACCGTCAGTGCTTCTGAAATAAAATTTGGCGACAATGATACACTCTCGGCCCTAGTTGCCAGCGTCACCAGTGCCGACCAGCTTTTCATCCTTTCCAATATCCCGGGCCTTATTGACATGCAAGGCACTGGCGAAGTGGTGCCCTACATTGAAAAGATGACCCCCGAGATCGAGGCCATGGCCGAAGGCACCAACCAAGTCACTTCCGTCGGCGGCATGATCAGTAAATTATCCGCCGCAAAAATCGCCCACCGCGCTGGCTGCGGCGTTACCATCGGCAGCGGCCAAGATGCCGAGCTATTCAACAAACTCCTCGCGGGTGAAAGCGTCGGCACCTATTTTGCGCCCAGCCTAGAGCCAATCAAATCGCACAAACGCTGGATTGCGATACAAGATCATACACACGGCAACCTGACAATTGACGCAGCTGCAGCCAGTAAGATTCAGCAATCCGGCAAGAGCCTCCTCTCGACTGGCATCACGAACAGCGAAGGAGACTTCGAAGAAGGCGACGTCGTCAAAATTTGCACGACCGATGGCACCACCATTGCCCACGGTCTCGCGGCAATCAACACCAGTGATTTGTCCAACATTCTAGGACTCACAACAGCAGCCAACCAAACCGAGTTCCTCAACCAGAACTCCCACGTGATCGTACACCGGGACCATTTAGTGCTGCTCGACTGAGCCGACACTTCTAGCCTCTAGGCGTTGACCTCAAACAGAACCGTATCATTATTGAGCGGCTTTCCGAGTGTTACACTCACTTCGGACTCATAATCCCTAGTCAATCGATAGGCTTGGTAGGCCTTATACTTTTAAGTAGTTTGACTGTTCATCTCGATCATGCCGCGAGGAGCTTCAACCAGAACACACTTAGGGTCAAATTTCGACCATGCAAAAATCAAAAAAGCCGCTCCGAATAGGAGCGGCTTTAAAAATACTCAGGGAGGGATTTGAACCCTCACGCCCTTGCGAGCACCACGACCTGAACGTGGCGTGTCTACCGTTTCACCACCTGAGCGGAAAGTCGAAGCTCGGAGAGAATGCGCGGCACGTGAGGCTGTCAACCATCAGATGATTAAAAATTACGCCTAAGCTCTTAGGGTCAGCGACGGCACGCTCATGAAAGGCATAACCGTTGCCCTCCACTGACGTCCCTCCCGATAACCTATTTCGCAGCTGCCTTGGAATTGATAAAGGCGGCGACGTCTTTCATCGCTTGCTCATCAGCAAGCACCATCGACATTGGGCGCATTTGCATGCCTTCGATGTCTTTAGGATGCGTGCCGCGCACACCAGATTTATAATTCTGCAGCTGCCTGACGATGTACCAGTCCTGTAGGTTTTGCAGCGCGGGTGCATTCATCAGCTCATTGCCCGCGCCATCTGGTCCATGACAAGCCGCACAGAGTGCGTAGCTCGCAGCTCCCTTGGCGACATCACCGCCGAGCGTTGGCAGCGGCGCGGTGACTGGTAGTTGTGCAATGTACGCAACCACTTCGTCGATCTTGGTTTCGTCAGCCAGCGTCATCGCCATTGCACGCATCTGCATGCCATAAGTATCATCTGGATGCGAACCGCGCACGCCTTCCTTATATTTAATTAACTGGCGTTTAAGATACCAGTCATCTTGTCCCGCCAGTGCGGGTGCATTGAGTGCCGCGTTGCCTTCACCCTCAGCTCCGTGACAGGTCGAGCAAATCATATATGCGGATTTACCGGCAGCGTGTGTAATCGGATCGACTGCGACTGCTGCGGCCTCAACCTCATCAGCAGTATCGAGGTTGGCATCTGCCACGACATCCTGGCTGGCATCTGAACCAGAGAGAACAGCCTTCAGTGGCAGGACCAACATAAACGCCAGCAGGCCCGTAAAAAAAAGGAAGTTAAAGCCTACTAGAAGCGAGCAAAACGACTGATCCAAGGCGCGGGTTTTAAGGTTTTTTGGTTGATTCATGATGCAAAAATGAAAGAAATTTAGTGGTATTCTGTCAAATACTATCAAGCATGGAACCATTCTCAGAGATATGACAGAAGCTACCCTACTATGCTCTATTAACTGACGCGAGGGCGCTAGCTCATGTGATTCTGATCTTGGCTATAAAAACAACCGCCGACTATACTATATCGATGACACTTGCTGAACGACTATCCTATCATTTAGATCAAACTCCAGAGATTGATGAATCTGCTTACGTCGCTTCCGACGCGATTATTTTGGGAGCAACCACCGTAGGTCGAAACGCTAGTGTTTGGCATGGTTGTGTCCTGCGCGCGGATATTAATCGTATTGAAATTGGCGAAGGCTCAAATGTGCAAGACGGCTGCGTTATCCACTTATCAGACGACTATGGCGTAAAAGTCGGATCATTTGTGACGATCGCCCATCAGTCGATGGTGCACGCCTGCACGATCGGTGATGAGTGTTTGATTGGGATGCATTCGACAATTCTCGACGGAGCAGTGATCGGCGCGCAATC
>CAZIMR010000174.1:0-3887 GCA_964540215.1 uncultured Puniceicoccaceae bacterium | reverse complement strand
AGTCTATCTCACACAAATACCAGTATCAAAGCTGTCCGAAATCGGTTACTGCGGTAGCAACTGAGCCCTCCTCTCTAAATCACATCTGTCGATTGCTCGGTCAGTTGCATGCCGCTGCAGAATCAGGGGAATTATTCTTCGCTGCCAAAGAATTCGCTGCGGGTGGCCTGCCCTCGTGCGGAAATATTTTCGCGACGAAATACAATAACTACGGTTAATATAAGTATCTTAAGATCGAGCCAAAAAGTACGATGGTTCACATACCAGAGATCGAGCTCGAACTGGCGTTTCCATGTGAGGCCATTACGGCCGTTTATTTGGGCCCAACCGGTGATGCCTGGGCGCACGTCGTGGCGCTTCGCTTGTGCGGCGGAGTAGCGATCGAGATAGGAAGTTGGAAGAGGGCGCGGCCCAACGAGGCTCATTTCTCCACGCAAGACATTCCAAAGTTCAGGGAGTTCATCGAGACTAGTCGAGCGCAGGAATTTGCCCCAAGGCATTAGGCGCACCGCATCACTGCCCGTGCCAGAGTGCATGGTACGGAACTTGAGGATGGAGAGGGACTGACCGTTCTTGCCAGCACGCTGTTGCCGAAAGAAAATCGGCCGGCCTAAAATCGCAAGCTGCAGTCCGCACACTATTAAAAGCGGCAAGCTTAGAGCGCACAGGATTATCATTGTTACGAAAATGTCGAAAAAGCGCTTCATAGGTTGTATTTGTGAGTAAAGTTGTAAGTTCGTAAGATGCACTTCGATTTGGACAGCTCTAGTAATTCAGTTAAACCTAGCTTTGACAGGATCAATGGCGGATGCAAATTTTCTAACCACTGTTAACTTAATAGATTCTTATAATTATGATCTTAGACGCGAATAAACGCACATTCTCTCCATTCAGTTTAACACGTCTGCTGACGACATGCTTCGGTACTGGCACTGGAGAGAGGGTTTGCATTCTTATAGATTTGCCAAATCCAGCTGACATTAAAGACTTTAGTTTCCTCGAGGACGATACGTTATCAATTCAGAACTATGGTCATGAGACATTCTATCAGGGTTTTAAGGCTGGTGGCTTGGAAGCGATGAACTGGACCGGTGGTGAGCTGTATGCTTATAATGAGACTGGCGGAAGTAACCTCGACATGGAAGATGCTTGTTATGATGTAGAGGGTAATTTGTTGAGTTTGGATCGGGATATTTATACTAAGTATGACATCATACTCACGGTTTCGACTTTTTCTGCAACAGCACCACTAACTGCTAAGTGTAAGGAATTCGGTTTCCGTGGTGCGACCTTACATGGGCTGAATCAGATCATACTAGATACTGGGCTTGCTGTAGATTATGATATCGTGAGTGAAGAGGCAGAGCGTATCCGACGCGGCCTGACGCAAGCCGATCGTTTCGAGATCGACTTTGAAGTGGAAAGCAAAATTTACACATTGGTGCTACATACCAATGGGCAAGAGGCTCAGAAGAGCCACGGCTTATGTCCTGCCGGCAAGCCGGATGTAGCAAATTTACCTGCTGGGGAGGTTTACTTTGTACCAGAAAGTGCCGATGGCGTATTTCCATTTAAATACGACGAAAGTACGATTGGGTTGCTGCATGTTAAAGATGGTATGATCTATAAGTCACAGTTTGTGTACGGTGATTATGCGGAGATCGAAGACCACAATCGCCGCCTCAAAGACGATCCGATGATCGGTGCAATTGGTGAGCTAGGCTTCGGCACCCAAGTATTGCCCTTCTCGGGGCGTGATATTCAAGACGAAAAGATACTTGGTACGATCCATGTCGCCACTGGGCGTGATGATCATTTGGGAGGCAAAATCACCCCTGATTTATTTAAGGAGCATAAAAACGCATCGCATGATGATGTGCTTTACGCGCCGCACAAGACTCCCGAGATCCGTTTACCTGAAGCGCGGATGATTAAAAACGGCGAGACGACTGTATTGATTCATCACTACCAACCCTCGGAGTATATCGTCGGCTTAGTTGATGCGATTGATTAATAGCCGTCGGAGTATAGTGTGTGCTGAATTAATGCGATTACTGGACGTTGCAGATCTCTTTTCGTTTACCGATCTTGAATGCTTCGCTTTGTGCCGTCACTGCGTCAATTCTTCGGTATGGCCTTGTCTGGCGCAGTCGTCGCTGCGACTTTGCTCAACTTGATCGTGGTGCGGATGATGTATTTCGCCGATTAGATGGATCGCAGTGAAATTACAGCTGGCAAGAAAGTGATTGAGCCTGTTGAACATACAGGTATCGAGCAATAGCTTTTAGTATATGTCCACAAATCCGTACGAATCCGACGAACTGCTGCAGCAGTATTTAATCTTTCATTATGCCAGCGCAAAGGAGCAGTTTCCTTACGCACTCGGTGCTGTCGATGCGCTAGGCTTTCCACAGCGCTGTGTGAGCGAAGGGCTCGATGCTACGCTGTTACCGAATGCGCCGCGGGCATTGGACCTAGGCTGCTCGGTTGGACGCTCTACTTTTGAACTAGCCCGAAAATGCCGTGATGTGATTGGTATCGATTATTCGCAGGCGTTTATTGATGCCGCCAATCGGATGAAGACGCTGGGGATGCATCCTGCCTGGCGACTGGATGAAGGCTCAGCCAAGACGCTACTCGATCTAAAGGTGGATGCTGCGATCGATCCGAAGCGGGTGCATTTTGAGCAGGGCGATGCCCAATACATCCGCGCGGACATTGGGCTGTTTGATGTGGTGATTGCGTGTAACTTAATCTGTCGTTTGCCAGAGCCAATGCGCCTACTGCAGCGTTTTTCGCAGTTACTCAAGCCTGGTGGGCAGCTGCTCATTACCACGCCATTCACATGGCTCGAAGCATATACCCCGTCTGAAAATTGGCTCGGCGATGGTGCAGAGGATTCGTTTACAGGATTACGTTCCGCCTTGGAAGCGAATTTCGAGTTACAAAAACAATGGGATATGCCGTTCCTGATTCGAGAACATGCCCGCAAATTTCAGTATAGCCTCGCGCAAGCGAGTCGTTGGGTGCGCCGCTAGTCGGCTGACTGAGATCTGACCTTTTTGAGTAACTTGGCGTCGGCAACTATAGGCCCGAATGGGAGCATGCTGGCTACCAGTAGCAGCAGCGTCGTTTTCAGTGGCCACTTGTAGTCGATTTGTCCGAGTCCAGCTAGTCCGACATACAGAACCCAAAGTACGCCGTGCGCCATGCCGACAATTCGCACCATCTCCGGCTGCCCGAAGACATACTTCAGCGGCATTGCAATGCCGAGTAGTAGCAGGAAAGAAAGGGCCTCGAAGAAGCCGATACTGCGCAGGCGGTTGAGGGTGGTGTCGAATTTAAACATAGAGAGGACTGTGATTGGGGTGATTTGGCGTCAAAGAACGGGTCCCTGCCGCCTGCAGCGAGATCAGTTGGTATCGAGGACTTTCCTGGCTTAGCTGCCGGGCTTGGTCGCTGCGGTGCCCTCTAGTTCTGGGGGGAGCTGGTCGGCTGCATAAGTCGGGAAACTGAGCTCGGCGAGGCTGTGGTGTGGCACATCGAACGTGGTCTTGCCAGCGCTGCGGTCGACGATCACTCCGACCGCGACGGGCTCAGCGCCGTGTGCGCGGCATTGCTGCAGTGCTTCGGTGACGCGGCCACCACGGGTGATGACGTCTTCGACGATCAAGACTTTCTCGCCTGGTGCGAATTTGAAGTTGCGGCGTAGTTCGAGCTGATCATCGATTTTTTCAAGGAACACGAAGCGCAGGCCGAGTTGGCGCGCCACTTCTTGGCCAATGACGAGGCCGCCCATTGCTGGGCCCACCACAGTGGTCGCGCCGTAGCCTTTCAGATCCTCGATCAGCAGTTCAGCCATGCGTGTGACTTTGTCCATGTACTGG
>CAZIMR010000173.1:0-3900 GCA_964540215.1 uncultured Puniceicoccaceae bacterium | reverse complement strand
TTTATTTTTTGCGAATGTTAGTGCGCCAGTGATTGGTGTCACCGGCACCAATGGAAAGACGACAGTCTCGATGCTAGCGCAGCATTTACTTGGTGGTCATGATTCCGTGGGATTGCTTGGCACGATTCGTTACGATCTGGGTAAGCGCACGCTGCCTTCATTCAAGACGACTCCTGAGTCCGTCGATGTGTATGCATTGCTCGGTCAGATGGTGGATAACGGCTGCGAAGAAGCGATGATGGAAATCAGTTCACACGGTATTGATCAGAAGCGTGTGCATGGGCTCAATCTTGAGATCGCAGTATTCCTGAATTTGACACAAGACCACATCGATTACCACAAGACGATGGAAGCCTACTATGAGGCGAAGAAAAGTCTTTTCACGGGTGCCAATGGTAAGGCACCTAAGGTTGCGGTGATCAATACCGATTGCCCATACGGTAAACGTTTGCTCGGCAATTTGCCGAACGTCTTATCTACAGTGACTTTTGGGTTGAATGGGGATGCTTTGATTCGCGCTGAGAATGTGCAGCTCTTCGCAGATCGCACTGAGTTTGATCTGATCTGGCCCGAAGGTCAGGCTGCTGTGGCCTCGCCACTATTGGGTCGTTACAATGTGAGTAACTTGCTCGCCGCGCTCGCGATCGGTCGCGCGAAGGGGTATGATATCTCAGCGTTGTTGCATGAGTTGCCAAGCTTTGGAGGTGTTCCAGGACGCATGGAACGAATCGATGCAGGTCAAGGATTTAACGTGCTGGTAGATTACGCACATACTGACGATGCCTTGAAAAATGCTTGTGAAATGCTAAAGGAGATCACTCCTGGTAAATTGATCGTCGTCTGTGGGTGCGGTGGTGACCGTGATCGTAGCAAGCGTTCGCCGATGCTGCGTGCGGCACTTGATGGCGCCGAAACAGTGTTTGCTACTTCAGATAATCCACGTTCCGAATCAGTTGAGCAAATATTTGCAGATATGCGTGAGGCCTGCACGCCGGATGTGGCGCAACGTGTGATGTTTATCAATGATCGTAAGCGTGCAATTTCAATGGCATTGGATGTCGCGTCTACTGGAGACTGCGTGCTGATCGCTGGCAAGGGTCATGAGACTTTTCAAGAGTTCGATGGCACCGTAATTCCGTTTGACGATCGTCAAGTCGCGCGTGAATTGATTCGTCTTAAAGCACTGACGACTAAGGAAGCCTAGTGCTTTCAAGGGGATAGCTATGAGCCGCTTCAATCCTCAAGATATTGCTGCGTGGGCAAACGGAATTTGGCGACAGGATCAATTCCCCAAGGCGATCTGTGGGTTCTGCTTCGACGCGCGGCAACTGAAGACTGACGAGTGCTTTATCGCCTTAAGTGGCGGTGCGCGTGATGGGCATGCATTTACTGCGCAAGCTGCTGATTTGGGGGCTGGGGCATTGTTAGTCGAGCATCCGCAGGCTATTTCGCTACCTCAATTAATTGTCGATGACACATTGGTAGCGATGGGAGCTATTGGTGCAGAGCTGCGTCAACGTTTCGACAGGCCTGTTGTGGGTATTACTGGAAGTTGCGGTAAGACTTCGACCAAGGAAATGCTCCGTGTGTTGTTGGGTGAGTCTCGCACACTCGCGACGGCGGGTAATTGGAATAATCGAATCGGCGTGCCAATGACGTTCTTTGGGCTTGATCAGGGTAAACATGATTTTGCAGTGATTGAAGCGGGTATTAATCAACCAGGTGAGATGGCCGAGTTGGGCACGATGATTGAGTCGGATTTGAGTATCGTTACCAACATCGCTTCGGCGCATTTGGAACTGCTCGGTTCGTTGGAGCAGGTCGCTACGGAAAAGGCAGAACTTGTGCTGCGTTCGCGAGCGAATGCTCCAGTGGTACTCACTAATCGAGTCTTTCAGCATACGGCATTTTCAGTCTGCGCAGAGCGGGCGTTGGTGCTTGCTGCCGTGGGAGAGCAGGTCTCGCCAGCGCCCAAACGTGTGATTCGATACCGCTTGAATGTTGCGGGAACCGGGCACAGCAGTTTGTATTTAGGTGAGGAGGCAAGGTCTGAGTGCTTTAAAATAGCCAGCCCGAGCGAGGGCATTTGTGTGAATGCCGCACTGGCGATTATCGCAGCACGGGAACTTGGAATTTCGGATACTGAAATCCGTGAGCGTATTTCGGGCTGGCTACCGTCCTCAAACCGAGGTCGTATCGCAACGCAGGGTACACAGACTTTTTACATTGATTGCTACAATGCTAATCCCGCTTCGATGAGCGATGCGCTTTCGGCATTTTGCCGTGCCTCGTCCCCTGATCAGGCACGTTGTTATGTCCTTGGCGCGATGAATGAGCTCGGTGCTGAGTCGATTGCGTTGCATCGGGAAGTCGGGAATCAGCTTCAATTACGTCCTCAGGATCAAGTGTTTTTGGTGGGGGCGGAAGCGCTCACGCAGGCCTATGCCGATGGGGCGATTGAGGCAGGGGCAGTGCTGACTCAGCTAAATCGCTCAAGCAATGTCGAAAAAATAAAATCAGTCGTTGCTGATTTTGAAGGTGTGCTCTTTCTGAAGGGTAGCCGTTCCCACGTACTCGAAGATCTGCTACCGTTGCAATTGCGCTAGTTAGGTCGCCATTCACTTTCACTACCACTAAATTTAAAATGCTCAGTTATCTCGCCGATTTCGAGGCCTACTTTGGGCCGTTCCGTCTTTTTCGTTACATTACTTTGCGCGCGGCATTTGCTGGGCTGACTGCGATGAGTATCGGCTTTATTATCGGGCCTTGGTTATTTGCCAAGTTGCGCGCTTTGAGTGCCAAACAGTCCCTGCGTACCAAAGATGAGGTCGGTATCTTGTCAGAGTTACATGCTTCGAAATCACAAACGCCGACAATGGGTGGATTGATGATTTGTGTCTCTGTAATCGTCAGTACGGTACTATGGGCGAGGCCGAATGTGTATGTGTATACCGGACTGCTGGTTTATCTCGGCCTGACGGTGATCGGTTTTATTGATGATTATTTAAAAATAGTGAAGAAGAACAGCGATGGGCTCTCGGGTCGTTGGAAGCTTGCAGGGCAGGGCTTGCTCACCATTGTGGCGCTGCTATTGCTACTGACTTGTCCGGAATCTGCGGAGCGTATGCGCGAGTTGTGGGTGCCATTTTATAAGGAAGTGCTGTGGTCGCAAATGTCGCTATTTTTCCTCGTGCCGTTTCTGTTTCTGATTCTCGCGGGTTCGAGTAATGCGATTAATCTGACTGATGGGGTCGATGGGCTGGCGATCGGTTGCACAGTGACGGCTGCCATGGCGTTTGCAATTATGGCCTATGCGGCGGGTAATACGATTATCGCGGACTATTTGTTTATCAGTTACATTCCAGGTGCCGGTGAATTAGCGGTCGTTTGTTCCGCGCTGCTCGGCGCGAGTCTTGCCTTCCTTTGGTATAATTCACATCCAGCGGAGGTCTTTATGGGTGACACTGGCTCGCTGGCAATTGGTGGCCTGATCGGGATGATAGCCTTTATGGTGCATCAACCGCTGACGCTGATTATTGTGGGTGGCATTTTTGTGATGGAGGCGGGTTCAGTGATTTTGCAGGTCGGCTCCTTTAAATTGCGCAAGAAGCGTATTTTTAGAATGTCGCCAATACACCATCACTTTGAGCTTAAAGGCTGGCACGAGAATAAGGTTGTGATTCGCTTTTGGATTCTCTCTTTGATTTTTGCGATGGCTGGATTGGCGACGCTAAAACTTCGTTAGGCGCTATTCGATTAATGTCGTAGCTTGGCTTTCTCTAGACAGCAAGGCATGACCAACCGCTTGCAGGCTTCGCTACTTAAAAGGCTGTTTGACCTGCATGACAATTAGAGTCCGATTCAAAATCGGTTTTGTTGAGTGATTACTGTGTCGCAGTT
>CAZIMR010000172.1:0-3907 GCA_964540215.1 uncultured Puniceicoccaceae bacterium | reverse complement strand
AATCGATACCCCGACTGCCGAGCCAGTCTGTGTCTGTGAATCGATCAACCGAATCGTCTCCGCGAGGCTCGCCTGTAACACTTCCAAATTCACAGGCCCCAGCGTTGCGATCGTAACCTTACGCTGCTTCGAATCGACTCGAAGCGCTTCCACCGAAGCATTCTTTTCCAAGAAACGTGCAAGGCCCGCCGCCCAATTCTCTGGTCTAATATGCGTTTCTGCTGAATCCATACCCAGTTTAGAATTATTCTAAATAAGCAATTCTGCAAGCGATAATCCACATCTTATACGCGCACCATATATTCATCCATAAAGCGACGCAGGAAAGCAGCTAATCAAACGTATGCTTAGAATCCGTAACCACATCCAACTGACGAAGCTTCTTGACCAAGATTCCATGACGCGGGGCACAAAACAACACGATGGCAAAAATCAAGCCCGCCATCACCGCCATCATCCCGGAAGTCGAAGCCGCATCAACCACTGATGGATCGAAGCCCATCCAGCTAGGAAGCAGAATCGCAGACACATGCCCAAGCACCGCTGAGATGGCTGCTAATATTACACTGATAATTACCATCAGATCCAGTCGATCTGTTAATAGATGCGCGGCAGCAGCTGGCACAATCAACATCGCAATAACAATGATACTACCGACCGCTTCAAACGCGGCCACCGTCGTGATCGCGACTAAAGTCATCAGCATATAATGGATTAAATTGGCATTGATTCCCATCGTAGTGGCGAGTTCCGAATCAAAGGATGAGATGCGTAGTTCTTTAAAAAATAACACCACAAACAACAAGTTGACTACACACACTGGCGCCAAAACTATCACCGCACGCGGCACTGCCCAGACGAAGCCGAACACTTGCGGTCGCCAGACGACATCGAGCGGCGTTAACTCAATCGCACCATACAGTACACAGCTTGCATCGAGATCGACATGATCCGCGGCTTGCACGATCAACAACAATCCCAGCGCAAACAAAGTGGTAAAGACGATCCCCATCGATGCACCTTCGTCGACCTTACCAAAACGGCTCACCCACTGCGTGAAAACAGCGGTTAATACGCCCACCAGCGCTGCACCGATAAACATCGTCAAGCTCGCACGCGCCCCCGTGATTAAAAATGCAATCGCCAAGCCCGGCAGCACCGCGTGGCTAATCGCATCGCCCATCATGCTCATTCTTCGCAGGACTAAGAAGTTGCCCAACAGCGCGCACGACACCGCGGCCAAAATGCCGACCACCACGATCCACGTATCGATTAAATACCAAGTCATTGCTACGCAGTGAGAGTGAGGCGCTGCGCCCCTAGTGAGGGTGAGAGTGACGAAGCGCAAGTAGCGCGAAGATGATAACCCGTCTGCGAATTGCCCCGCAGGGGTGACTGAACTGGGTGCCCTTTGGGCAAGTGAAGAAACGAAGTGATAGTGATTAAAAATCTCATTCCTAATTAATCTCCAGGCTTAATGGGGTGTGGACTCGCAGGCACTTCGAGGCCACTCGCCGTGCGTAATTTAATTAACTTCTCCTCAAGCAGCGCGACTAATTTATCGCCCAGTACATGCTCGACCTCATCCGCATCACGATCGACTCGGCTGGTTGCCACATCGGCATATTCGATCAAATACAATTCCCACAGGCGGTGATTACGCGTGACCTGTGCCGCAGCCTCTAGTCCTGCCTGAGTCAACAGAATCGTATCCTTTTTACGCACGGTATCGATCAATCCCTGATGATACGCGCGCCCCAAGTGATAGCGCAACTGCTGATCAGTCCAGGTACGCCGGCCGCGCAGCTGACGAAACGGCACCGCGCGAATACTCACCCCATCCATGCCCTGACCATCCGCTTCCAAAATTTCATACAAGGCACGGAGTAAATGTTGGCGGCCAACACTTCGCTTCAAATTCAACTGACGCATAAAGCGTACCAGCACACCTCGCTCGGTGCCACATAGCATACTGAATAGAAACAGAGTTGCTGCCACTAATACAATCAACGCACCCGCAGGCATATTTGGAATTAAGGCACTCGCACTCGCGCCCAGCCAGCCGCTGACACCACCGATCACGGCAGAGAGTAATAACATCTGATCCAGATGATCCGTCCAAAATCGGGCAGCCGCTGCTGGCGTGATCAAAAAAGCAATAATTAGAATCAAGCCTACCGCCTGCAAACCCGCGACAGTCACCGCAGTAACCAACGCAAGGAGCAGTACATCGAGCCACTTAACCGGCCAGCCCTGCGACGCCGCATAGACTTCATCGAAACAAAGTAGGCGGAATTCCTTAAACAGTAAGACCGAGAGCAACAGCACACAGGCAGTCACGACGATTAATAGCCTAAAGTCGCTCAATACCATCGATGCAGTCTTACCGTAAATAAATGATTCCAATCCAGCCGCGGCACCGTCTGGCATCTTGGTAACTATCGACAACAACGCGACACCCGCACCGAAGAAAACGCTCAGCACAATCCCCATTGCCGCGTCATCCTTAATACGCGATTGATTACGAATAAACAAAACCGTCGCACAGCCCAACACTCCAGTCACCGTAGCTCCGAGTAATAATAGCGGCAACGACTTGCCCTGCCCTCCCAGCATCACGCCAACAAAGAAAGCAAGACACACGCCTGGCAATGTCGCATGCGACAGGGTATCCCCCATTAATGAGCGCTTCCGCAATAACAAGAAGCCGCCCATTAGGCCACAGGCACCACCCAATAACAGGGTACAAATCACCACCAACCGCGTATTGTAATTACGCAGCAACAGGACATCGAGAATCTCTGATGATTCGAACATGCGATTATTGAAAAGTGGTAGTGAGGGGTGGAGGGCAATGCTCCGTCATAGCCGCGTTTTGCAGGGCAATTGCGACAGGCATCGGTGGAAACGACGAGGCGTTTCCCTCCAACAAAAAAATCAAATAGCCTATCATAGACCTACAAGGGCTTCGCCAGCTCCTCGGCAGCTTCGCTCAAAAGTGAGAGTTTACCACCATAGGTTTTACGAAGATTCTCTTGAGTAAAAACATCCTTGGTTGGCCCCGACGCGACGACGCGCATGTTTAACAACACCGTCCAATCAAAATATTGAGGCACCGTGGCCAAATCGTGGTGTACCACCAAGCAGGTTTTCCCACGTTGCTGGAGTTCCTTCAACAGCTCAACAATGGCTCGCTCGGTCGCTGCATCGACCGCGGCAAACGGCTCATCCATAAAATAAATATCCGCATCCTGCACCAATGCACGCGCCAGGAAAGTACGCTGTTGCTGACCGCCCGAAAGTTGACTGATCTGACGATGCGCATAGTCCGCCAGCCCGACACGGTCTAATGCTTGCAGTGCCAATGCCTTTGAGCGCTTATTCACCCGCCGAAACCAACCGAGCTTGCCGTAAGTCCCCATCGCCACCACATCAAGCGCACTGACCGGAAAATCCCAGTCCACACTCTCACGCTGCGGCACATAACCGACCCGCTTGCGCCCCTTAGCATACGACTCGCCAAAGATCGACACCTCGCCGGAGGTGCGCGGAATCAGATCGAGACACGCTTTAATCAAAGTGCTCTTACCCGCACCGTTCGGCCCGACGATACTCACCAGCTTTCCAGCAGGAATCTCTAAATCAATATCCCACACCACAGGCTTGCGATGATATGCCACCGTCAAATCGCGGATCACCAGCGGCAGCGATTTCTGCTCAATAATCTTCGATAATGGCTGTATGGTTTGTTTCGATACTGCATTCATGAGGATTAATTTTTATGGCCGCGAAAAGACGTAACCGTTTTAGATAATATAAAGTCAATAGAGCGCTTAATGAATTCTTTTAAGCGATCCAGGTGATTGCATCAATTTTATTTACTTTGTGATGCTTGGCGCCTTTGGCC
>CAZIMR010000171.1:0-3911 GCA_964540215.1 uncultured Puniceicoccaceae bacterium | reverse complement strand
ATCAATCAAGATCCCCTCGCCCACGACACCCGCACCATGACGCACCACATATTGGAAGCCGCGATGCTCCGCGCCATATGGATAGGTATCGCCCAAATGCCACTTGCCAAACATCGCAGTGCGGTAACCCGCTGCGGCAAAGACATGCCCCATCGTCACTTTATCCGCCATCGGGATATAGCAAGCAGTCAAGGTGCTCCACACTCCAGTGCGAACGGAATAGCACCCCGTCATCAAAGCCGCACGCGTGGGCGCACACATCGGATCGACATGAAAGTCGGTCAAACGAGTGCTTTGCGCATGCAGCTTGTCCATGTTCGGCGTATCCAAAAAAGAATTACCGTGGCAGCTCATATCGGCGTAGCCCTAATCGTCCGTTAGAATACGATCACATTGGGCTGCTTCGCGAATGCCGATCCCGTGAGCAGGCAGAATAGATATGCGAAAAGACAGTTCCAATACATGGCTCTCATAATGACAAAGTGTTTCGAACTTAGTGCTTTAAGATCAACACGCCGTCTTGCGTTGTCTTGCTCGATGAGCCGACAGGCGGAGCCCACACATAGGGCAGCGCATCAATCACGATGCCTGTATTGAAAAAGACACGATTGGACTCACTCTTAAAATAGCTCTTCACGTTCTTCAACTTGAACTGCATCTCCACAGTCATACCATTGCCGTCGCGCTGCACCGCATATTCCATAGGCTTCCACTTCGATTTGAAATATTTTTGGGCGCTTTCATAGGATGCCCCAGAAATGGCAGGGTCGATTGATCCATCGGGAAACACTGCGATCCTGTAAGTCCTATTGGCCAGCGGGCCGTTGTCATTATCCCATTTCATGCTAACTTCCCATGCAGTATGAAAGCCTTCTTGGTTGGGACCAATAAGCGAGGTGGTAATGGCTCCCAGATCGGGGATGCGCGCCATTAGATAAAGGAAACGCTCATCATGATGCACCGCAAATTCACCACCCTTCGCACGCGAAGCATCACCAAATAAATGCATCGGCTGCAAGGCATTCGGATCGTTCAACTGCGGCCATTCCTCAGCCGTCAACACCCCGTCCAGCACCACCTTGCCGCCGCGTGGCACTTCCAGTTGCATCGGTTCACGGGGCACTTCAACAATCGGCGTGCCCTCGACCTGAAAGGACCAGACCGGCCCTGGCACAATCGAACCGTCTGCCTGCACACTATCGATGCGCCAGTAGCCATGCTTTCCCACAGCCATGCCATTTTCAGAGGGTGTGTAAATGTTGTTCGTCTGCGTGCCCTTATATTCCGGCGACGACTCATCAGCCTGCGACACAGCTTCGCGTGATGTGCCAAAGTAGATCTTGCTCGCGGTTGATTGGTAGCCAGTAAGCCACATCAAATCCGCATCGATTTTCACCGTGGTCGAACAATGTGGCGGAACAGGTGTAGATGCTTCAATCGTGCGAAATCCAGGAATCGAATAGTTCTCAGAACTCGGTGCATATGCGCCTACATACATCGGATCCTGCTGCGTATACATCGCAAAGAAGTCCTCGAAATACCCTTCCGGTGCTTGGTCGAAATCTATTGGCGATCCAGTGCCACTTAATTCGGAATTGGCCTTTGGTCGGAAGTCGAGATTGGCGGGGTCACGTAACAACGATCCGGGATCAGGCCTCACGACATTGTTCAGCAGCACACCCGGAGGATTTCCTTTTCGCAACGGTGCACCATCGACATGGGCCAACAAGTTGTTCGCGGTGATCGTCCGGTCGTTGGTGCTCATCCAATGCTTCGCGGTGCTCAAGTTCAGCCCCTTTTTACCCAATGTCGTATTATTAAACAGCATATGATCGTCGCCCTTGATCTGCATGCCACGACTGTTCCAGCTGACATTGTTGCAGAACATGCCGAGGCCATTGGCGAACGTCACCCCTCGTCCCGCATCATAGCGGTAGGCGACTTTTGACGTATCATGCACCCAATTATTACGAATCACGGTCGGACGTATGCCTGTTTGCACGCCTCCCAACTGAAAACAGGAACCATCATGAGTGAGCCCACCAATTTCCCAGACACGATTGGATTCGAGAATCATACCGTCGCGAAATCCCTCGGGGCCGCCACTGCGATAGAGCGAGCAGTTGCGCACAATGGATCGATTCAAAAACAAACCCACTGAAAAATTCAGATTACTATATTGAAGATCGTGAAAGAGGCAATTTTCCAAAGTATTCCCCTTACCCAGCATCCTAATTCCAACACCATCCAAATACGAGAAGCGACAGTTCACGATACGATTGTTGGGAACCTCGCCCGCTGCTTGAGCAGAATTTTTATTCTGCACAAGCGTTTCGGGGAACAAACCGAGGTTGCCGATTTGAAACTGATTCCATGTCGGGCTATACAATTCGCTATTTTCCACACTGGAGTTTAAGCAACCAAACAGGTTAAAAGTCGCGCCAAAGAAATCGACATCGACTACATTCACATACGTGCAGGCACGCATCTCCAACATATAGCTACGCCGTTTACCACGGAGGTTCTGAGTCTCAGGATGCACGCCACCTTCGGGTTTGTAGTACAGTGCCTGCTCGTCTTTCTCATACCAATATTCCTTCGCCACATCCAACAGCTGCAAGCCCTCCAAGAAATAATAATGCGGGTGCCAGTAACGTTCATTAAGGAAATGCCCAAAGCGCTCCCCTTCATGTAGATCATCAGTAATACGCTGCACGGCCTTTCCTGATTCACTAAATTCCGCATCGTATTGAAAACTGTCGCTGCCCACATCGTGTTCCGTCACCCGGCTGACGAAATTCATCCACGAACCAATATTCATCACGGCCACTGCGCCTTTCATGCTCTTGTCAAAGCCAGCCAGTGACGTCAGGTTTCGATCATCCCGAATCGGCGCACTTTCCGAGAAGTGATGCTCCTGCATCGACGAGGTCATGTTATTACGGGGACGCGCATCTGTAATCGTCCCCAATGGACTATTCCCCCGCATCACCATTCGATTGGTCTCTTTCACTCGAAAGAAATTATCATTCGTCATGTGTGTATTTGGCCAACGAGCAGGCGTCATCATCTGGTCATCTGCAAACAACTGCCATACCGCTTCGTCCAGCTTCGCTTTATAGATGCCATTACCGACCGACTCCCAAGAGGCTCCGTCTAAAGCATCTGTGCCGTCCAACACGACTGTCTCACCATCCGCCGCACGAATTGTAATCGGACGATCTACTTTGCCGTATATCTTATTCAGTATCAATGGCTCCGTATATCGTCCACCAGCGATGATCAAACTGTCGCCCTGTTTCAGTTTTGCGACAGCATACTTAAAGGATCGAAACGGCTGGCCAGCGACACCGGGATTTTGATCCGAACCAGTCAACGAGAGGTGATAGTCGGCGGCATGTGCCATGGTCGCAGCAAGCAAGAGTGCGATGGATAGTTTGAAAACTTTCACAATATTTCAGTTTCTATAATTAGCAAAGTATTCGCAAAACATCACAGCTCAGTCAAAAATGAGTTATAACGGTGACGCCACGAATTCGGTTGAATGTGAATGCATTTAGAGCCTCCGCATTCACACATTTAAGACATACGCGCAGATCGGAAATTGTCACGTCTATGTGCGTTCGACGCATCCGCTGCAATATACGCCAGATGCGGACAGCCTAGCTCCGACCGGCACGGGCATCCACCTCAAACATCTATGCATAAGAACCTTGCAGAACAACAAAACCACACAATGAGCAAATAACGAGTTACCCACAATTCGCAATACGTCCGAACTTAAGCGCAATATGCGTATTATCGAATCCGTGAAATCGGAGTACATTAAGTGATCTACACCCCAATAACTATTCCGACTCGCAATAGACAATCCTCGAGACAAACACGAATCGGCAGAGAACCCCCACAAC
>CAZIMR010000170.1:0-3964 GCA_964540215.1 uncultured Puniceicoccaceae bacterium | reverse complement strand
CCGGGAATGCCCCTTTGGCTCCGACTCCGGCAATTGATGCACTCTGGAACGAAGGTATGTGGTTTACCGATGCACATTCACCCGCTGCTCTTTGTGCGCCGAGTCGTTACTCTGTGATGACGGGCAACTATAACTTCCGCTCCTACAAACCAGGTGGCGTATGGAGAACCTTCGACATCAGTGCGCTTTCAGAATCTGATACCACACTGGGGACGGTGGCACAGGCGGGTGGTTACACCACCGGCTTTGTAGGCAAGTGGCACATGGGAGGCGATTTCTATGCGACGGGAACTACTAACATAACGCGTCAGACAGATGATGCATCGACACCCGAACAGGTTGACATGTCCGCCTGGATTGGCAAAGGACCGCAAAATTTAGGATTCAATTACGATTTTACGGTAGCCTGTGGCGTACAGGGTCCCACCTATTTGGCGCATGAAAATGGTGTTTGGTATCCTTGGGATACGGGATCCACTTTAATTTATTACGACACTCAAGAATTTGTTTCAGATAAGGGGCCCGGCATCGGCGACTCTAACTGGAACTCGCGCGAACTAAACATGTTACTTGCCGAGAAAGCAGTAGACTTCATCGCAAGTAGTGCGGCCGGTGAAGCGCCGTTTATGCTCTATTATTGCAGTCCAGCCGTACATCTTCCGCACACGCCTCCAACTGCGATTGATGGGGACCCGATCGCAGGCACGACACCTTCAGATCATCTGGACATGAATCGCGTATTAGATGTAGAGGTGAAAAAAATCGTAGATGCCTTAAAAACTGCTGGAGTTTACGAAAACACCTTAATCATTTTCACCTCGGATAATGGCGGACTTAATGATTCGGAAGCAGAATCCCTAGGACACCGTTCGAGTGGTGGTTTTCGGGGTACCAAAAATTCGCGTTACGAGGGTGGTCATCGCGTACCCTTTATCGCGGTTTGGCCCTCAGTCATCCCTGCTAATACAACGATCGATGCCATGGTTAACGGCAGTGACATCTTGGCCACTATAGCGGAAGTGATGGGTTCAAGTTTTCCTGCGGACCAAGCTAAAGATTCTCACAGTTTGTTTCCTATATTCTTGGGTGATACCGACCATGAACCGCGGACGGAGATGATGCAGCAGGGAGGCAGCGCCCCTGAAATTATGTTCCGTGATGGCCCATGGAAATTGATTATGGAATCGAGCGTTGGTCACAATGATCTCGTTCAAGCAGACACAACCGCAGTGGCTCTTTTCAATCTAGAGGATAATCCCACAGAGATTGAATCGTCTAATTTAATTAATGACCTGGCCTATGCGAGCCGAGTGAATTCGATGTATGATCGCTACTGGGCGATACGCGAGGCCAGCGCTAGAACTGCGCCTGACTACGGAGTAACACTCAATAGTCCTACTGTCTTACTCAATGAAGATTTCTCTAGTATCGCATTTGGCGACATCACTGGAGTAGGAGAGCAAATCACCGATGGTAGTTACGATGCCGGATTACGTTTAAATAACGATGCTATCGGCGAGATTACTACCAATGCTACTTTTGGAACTGGCAATGTTCTTCAAGTAACAACCGGAACTAGCGGCGTTGGATTCGGGACGGTCTCCAATCAAAATAATCCTTATGCAATTTCATTGGATGTCGGTGACCAGATTGTGCTTACATTTGACATGCTAGTGCAGGCGATTCCAGCAACCAATAATTCTGTCAACATTCAGTTACGCATGACTGGCGCCACCAACGTCTCACGAACATTTTCAGAATTAATGGACGCATCATTTGGCGATGTCGTTTCCGTTTCATGGACTGTAGATGTTGATACAGACATTGCCAACGCAAGTGATATGTACATCTGGATTCCAATTGAAGGAATTGCGAATAACTTTGATACCGAGGGACCGAACAGTGATGGCACTAACTTAAACGTGATGCAAATCGACACTATCACTTTAAGCATCAACAACAGCAGCACAGGATATGATAAGTTTAAGGAAGACTATTCACTTACCAGTGGATCAAGTGGAGATGACGATAACGATTCACTTTCGAATGGTTTAGAATATGCCTTTGGATCTGATCCCTCAGATAGCGGTTCCGCTAATAATCTGGCGGCACAAATTTCCGAAAACAACGGCAATCAATATTTAGAAATGAGTTATAGTCGCCGTAAAAGCGCTAATAATTATTCCGCGCTGCGCGTCTGGCGCAGCACTGAATTGGCGGATCAAAGCTGGAAGCTTGGAGAAACTGAAATCATTTCGATAACTGATGATGCAATACAGGCAGACCTTGAAAATGTAGTGGAGCGGTCTTTGTTCCCGACCCACACCAACGAAAAAGAGTTCTTTCGAATGGATGTGATTATTGCACCATAAAATCAATGAGTCGTGCCTAGCAGGCGATTGTTGAATTTTAAACCGTATTGATTGGCGAAGGATCGATGCGCAACATGCAGTAAAGGTAGCAGATTGGAAGGCGTGGCGGGCTGGTGATCGTCAGGGTAAAGCTCCGCGTCGGCCGAATGTTTTTCGTGATGGGCAACACCGTCCAGGCAATTTATACAATGGCGTGCTTCAGCCGATTATCGGCTATGGTATGCGCGGTGCCATTTGGTACCAAGGGGAGAGTTCAGCGCCCGCATTTTACTCATCGCCGCCCACATGCCGCCGCTTAAAAAGTTTGCGGTGTTTGGTCACGCGGCCTGTCACGCGTTGGCGCCAGAGCCGAAAGCTGGCTGGCTTAAGTCGGCGGCGCATCTGGCGGATCACTTCGCTCTCACTCAGCCCCGTGCGTTCACGGATCTGGTCGAAGCTGGTGCGATCGTGCCAAGCCATTCGAATGAGGGCGTCGCTTGCTTCAGGATTTAGATCTTTGGCTTGCATACTTGGTTCAGAAGTTAGGACTTACCTCGTATGGGCGTCTGGCTTAATTGGCCAATTGACTCGTTTTGCAGGTCATTCACAGCAACTGGCTGTGATTTCTGACTGCGGCAGGATTTTGAGCAGTAGCGCACTGCATCCCAGCAATTGGCCCAGCGCTTCCGCCAAGTGAATGGCCGCGCGCAGTGCGCACAGATTTTCTCGGGTAGATTCTCTTTGCGGACTGTCTTGTTATTACGGCGCACATTAAACAAACGTGCCAGCCGCGAAGTCCTTTCAATTTTTTTGAGAGAGTTTTAACAGTCCCAGTTTTTCAAAAAACGGCTTATCGGCACGCTCACCTCTGCGTCTGACTTGCTTGCCTGCTCGCAGGCATCGCTGTCATTTAACTTTGACCGATGTACTCGTATCAGCCCTCCTGGATCTTACCCTCCGCCGCGGCCTCAGCTGCGAGCTCAGCCTCAAAGTCGGCTTCCTCCTTCGCGATAGCATCTGCTTCGCGTTGCTTGATGGCTTCCTCGGCAGCTACGAGCTCAGCTGCCTTTTCAGCTTCGAGCTTCTCAATTTTGGCAGTCTCGCGAGCGAAACGCTTATCTATCTTCTTCTGCTCTCGATCGCGGCGTCTCTGATCTTTGCTTGGTGTGAAGGCCATGGTGGAATCTTTTTGAAGTTCTTGTGATTGGTGGATCCTGCTCGATGCAGCAGCTACATTATCGTCATACCTTGCAGAAGTAGTCTAAAACAAGAAAAAAGAAGAACGAGGTAAAAAAGTAAAGTAAAGCGTGGCGGGCCTTAATCCTGATTTGAGCACCCAATTTCTGTCTTTTATGTGTAAATTGGTCTTTTTTATTTTTCCAAATACGGTTATCCCCATGCCATGAATATTCAGCGACAAGAAACAAAGCAACGCATGAGCCGCAGCGTCATTCACCATGACACCGTTTATTTATGCGGGCAGGTGTGTGCGGACGCCAGCAAAGGCATCGTGGCACAGACCGAGACCATGCTGGAGAAAGTCGATGCGCTGCTGCTTCAGGCAGGATCAGACCGTAAGCACATGCTGTCGGCAACCGTCTACGTCCGGGATA
>CAZIMR010000169.1:0-4022 GCA_964540215.1 uncultured Puniceicoccaceae bacterium | reverse complement strand
CGACATGATACCAGTCTGCATTGGCTGATCAACCGACTTACGTGGGATGATGCCTGGTGCGATCTGGTCAACAGGATATGTCTCTGTCGAGTTGATTGGTCCTTTGCCGTCGATTGGGTTACCAATCGCGTCGACCACACGACCTAGCAGGCCCATGCCGACAGGAACGGAAAGTAGTTTACCAGTTGTGGAGGCTTCGTCGCCTTCCTTCAACTTGGAGTAATCACCAAGGATCACGCAACCGACTTCATCTTCTTCAAGATTCAAGGCGATTCCGTAAACGCCCTGACCGAAATCGATCATTTCGTTATACATGGCTCCGGACAAGCCCTCGAGCTTGGCGACACCATCAGCGATGGAGACGATTTTACCAGTGTTAGATTTGACGGCGCCGGCTTGGAAGCTAGCGATCTCGTTTTCAATTTGTTCGACTATAGAGCTCATGAGAAACTAATGGAGAGGAAGTAGGAAAAGTGGGAAGGTTTAAAAGTGAGAAGGTATGAATGTTGCTTACTTAACATTCTCGGCGAGGCGCTGAAGGCGACCGGCGACGGACGCATCATACACATCGTCACCGACGCGCACACGCACACCGGCAATCAGAGAAGTATCTTGTTTCGTGACCGCAGTTACAGGGCGGCCATACATTTTGGAATAGGTTGCTTCAATTGCTTTCAATGCTTCGTCACTCAAAGCGGCTGGAGTCGACACCACGGCCGTCTGCAGAGCGATCTCGCGGCGGAGATAGTTCAGAAAGGTCTTGAGAACCGTAAGATGATGGCGGTGTTGAACCTGCTTGAGGCCGGCGAGGACTTCGCCAACTTTGGCTTCAGTCACGACACCATTGTCCTTCGAGAGCTCGACGAGCTTCTTGGCTAAGCGGGTGATCTTTTGATCGCGTTTCATCGGATAGAAAAACTAAGGCTTAGTTACCTGCGCTAGCCAATTCCTTGGCAGCAGAATCGGAAAAGGTTTGTTTCTCAGAATCAGAAAGATCACGAGAGAGCACCTTAGAAGAAGTGGCGACCACGAGGCGGGCAACCTCTTGGCGTACATCAGAGAGCATCTTCTGGCGCTCGAGTTCGGTCGCTTCGCTCGCCTTGCGGATGATTGCTTCAGCCTGCGCAGCAGCCTCTTGTGTCTTCTGCTCGATCATCTCCTTGGACTGTTCGCGGGACTCAGTCAGAATTTTTTGAGCATCGATCGCAGCTTGCTTGATCTTCTCAGCGCGTTCGCGCTCAGCTTCAGCGAGTTGGGTCTTCATTTCTTCAGCATACTGAAGTCCGTCAGCGATCTTCTGCTGGCGCTCGTCGAGCGTGGCAGCGATTGGCTTAACGGCAAATTTATACAGGACGAATGCAACCAAGCAGAAATTGACCATCTGCGCGACGAGAGTCGGCACTGTAACGCCGAACTTGTCGGTGATCATCGTCAACTTGTTGCCTTCTGCCGGGGCAGCTTCTTCGCCGTGAGCAACGACTGCATCGTGTGTAGCGCCAGCGGCTACGAGACCGAGTGGTAGTGAGAGTGCTAGTAGCAGAGTGATGAAAGTGGCCTTCATAGAGAAAACGGAGTGGGAAAGAAAAGAGTCAGAAAGTGCCGGCGGCCCGAAGACCGCCGGCAAAGACTTAAGTATCCAGATTAGCCAAGGAAGATCGCGAAGAACACGATCGCTTCAGCGAAAGCCATTGCGATAATAGACTGAACCAGCACTTTAGTGGCTGCTTCTGGGTTACGACCTACAGATTCACAAGCTTTGAGACCGATGAGGCCAATGCCGATAGGCACTGCAAGGGCTGCTGCTGCGACGTGAATCTTACCTGTAATTTCTGCGAGGATATCGAACATAATATGTATTATTGAGTTTTGTAGTTAGTGTTTTCTGCGTCGTCCACGAATTGCTACATGGTCCCGAGCACGGAAAGGATTTAAAAATTTAGTGTGCTTCTTCGTCGTGATTGGTCATCAGGCCAATATAAATTGCGACCAACAAGGTGAAGATCAACGCCTGCACGACACCGACCAGCACTTCGTAGAAGTAAAAAGGAATCGGCACAAGGTATGGCGCCATACCAGTCATACTAGTCAAGAGGTTCTCGCCACCAAAAACGTTGCCAAACAGACGGAACGAAAGAGAAACCGGGCGGAACGCGATCGAAACAACTTCAATAACACCTACCATAAGGAAGATCGGCGCCAGCAATAGATAGATCGCTGCTGGTGTTTCCTTCTTGTCCGCCTTGTTACCGAAAAGCTCCCAGATGAAGAACTTCGGGCCGGCCACTTTCAGACTGATAATCAACCATGCGAGCATTGCGACCAGCGCCATACCGAAGGTAGAATTCAAATCTGCATTGGCAGGACGCATCCAGTAACTGAAGTGACCGTGATCATCAACATGACCAAACACACCCACACCTGGAATCAAGCCACTCCAATTGTGAATCAAAATATAGATGAACAGACCGATCAACAGAGGGAATGTCATCGGGAATGCCTTCTTACCGACAATCGGCAGCAACAAACCACGCAGCCCCTCGATCAAACTTTCAACGACTGCTTGTCCCTTACTAGGGATCAGCGTCGGAGTCCCTACCGCCCAGCGGATCAACAAAATGAATGCGATCGATATCGCCCATGTCGTCACAATCGAATTGGTCAGTGGCAGGCCGAAGATCTCCGTCAAATTGTAGGGAGACGCGCTAACGCCACCCTCTGAGGCTTGCAGAGATGTCACTGTTCCAAAAAGGAAGAGAAAGGTTGTTAGTCGTTGGTTCAAGAAGAACTAAAAAGTGTGTTATTTTTGTGGCAAGAAACCACTGGAAAAGCGAACTTGATGTCGCCGCGAAGTAGTCGCGTCAATAACCGAATGTTTTTTTTCAATTCCCACCATTAGCTATACTTATAGTGCTTATCAATTCAACGACTCAGATCTAAACTTGCCCCGCGCGGCACATCAGGTGATCCTTCTAACATCAACAGTCTTCATCATGAGTAGCCCGACCAATTTAACTGACAGCATCGCACGTCTTCGCGACCGCAAAGGCGGCTCTGATATCGTCAGCGGACAGCGCGTAGCAGGAAAGCCACTAGCGCCACGTAACCCGCCGAATCGTGAACGACGATTCGCCACAGATCTATTTATGTTGTTTGCCTATGCACTGCTAGGTATCGCAGCCGTCTGCCAAATCACCCTGATCCTCTGGCTCGACGTCATCTAGGCGCATCGCCTAGACCCGACGAGCCACCACCGAGTGGTATCCGTCCATCAATTCCTGGAAATACGTCTCCATCTCGTGCGGCCACTCTGCCGCCGTGTCGATCTCCCACTCCGGGTGCGCCTGCAAATGCTCCACAGTCCATTCGTAGTAGGGCAAATCGTCTGATCGAAAGCAGAACCGCCCGCCTAGATCCGTGCGCCGCGCCACCTCATCTAGAAATCCAGTTTGCACCATACGACGGCGATGGTGCTTCGCTTTGGGCCAAGGATCAGGAAAAAGGAGCACCGTCATATCAAAGCGAATCTGCTCCGGCAGCACTTCTAGAAACTCACCCAACTCTGCTTTGAAGAAATGCAGATTCTGCAGCTGGCGCTTATCCCGCTTATCGAGACCTTTGCGAATCCGCCATGAGATGAGATCAATCCCCACACAGGCTTGCTCGAGGTTTTCTTCTGCGTAACTCGTGAGCCAATGCCCATGCCCACAACCAGCTTCAAACAGGATACGATCCACTCCTTCAAAGGCAGCGTCACACTCAACCTTCAATGCGGCTTTACGCTCTGTTTGCTTTTCCAATTCACGGGCATGCGCTGCTGAAATTTCCATATTGCCCGTTTATGCACCGCCACACTCCGCAAGGTCAAGGCAGTTGAGACCCACCGATCCCCCTATTTGAGGATCGAGCCCACACAACAATATAGCCTCGATCGTCAGATCGGGGAGCACCTGAGTCCGCAGCACATTCAGGGGCACTGCCCCTCTAGCTTCTCCATTTCATTCCTCCGGCCGCGACCGCACGTA
>CAZIMR010000168.1:0-4025 GCA_964540215.1 uncultured Puniceicoccaceae bacterium | reverse complement strand
ACGACACGCCACGAAGGTGGAACCAAAGGGATGTGTCTCCTTTTTGACGGTCAGGTGGTGTTATACACTGCCAGTCAGGCTCAATTGGGCCTGGAAGATCCAGCCAAGCTACGTGCGAAGGTAGGGGAGTAGTTGGCAGATGCGCTCATTTTTGCGGTCGAGTTCACTACTGTCACTGGAATCGACACTGCGGTGATTCTTGAGGTGAAAATGAAGCGGAATGCAGAGAAATATCCAATTTGAGCAATCCGTGGTCGAAGTGTTAAGTATTCTGATTTTTAACGACTTGTGGGACTATTTTGGCGTGGTTCGAAATTTTGTAGAAAAAACTCAAAGTATTTTGAACGCTTTGACGGCTGGCTCGTCTATATTACTATAATCTTGGTTAAATTTTTTATGTGTTTGTTGTTTGTAAAAGGCGTCGTCTCGAAAGAGTCGGCGCCTTTTTTATGTGCTGGGAGCGCCAATCTCCGTATTGGCTCTTCGCTAGGGTGCTGGAAAGTGCCAGACGGGAGTCAGGCGATCCCGGGCTTGTTCCTCAATTTCACCATTGATCGGCTGCGCTGCAGTGGCTACTCATTCTACCTATGAATGACGCTGATACTCGCCTACAGGAAATCAAAGACCGCGTGCTGGCTTTCGCCAAGGAGCGCGAATGGGAGCAGTTTCACAGCCCCAAGAATCTATCGATGGCGATTTCGGCGGAGGCCGCCGAGTTGATGGAGCACTTCCTCTGGCAGAGTCCCGAGCAATCGCATACAGATGTCGAGGCGACCAAGCTGCGTGCCAAGGTTGAGGAGGAGTTGGCGGACGTATTTATCTTCGCCATCGAGTTCGCTAACGTCACTAGAATCGACATCGCGGCGATTATTGAGGCGAAAATGCAGCGCAATGCAGAAAAATATCCAGTTGAGAAAGCCCGCGGAAATAGTGCTAAATATACTGAACTGTAGGCACTTGCGGGTTTTGGTGATGTGTGCCTTAAATTTAATTCAAAAAAACTGAAAGTATTTTGAACGTTTAGGCGGCTGGCCCGTCTATTACTATATAATCTTTGTTAGATTTTTATTAGTTTGTTGTTTGGAAAAAGCGTCGTCTCGAAAGGGACGGCGCTTTTTTTATGTTGGGAGCGCCACTCTCCGCATTGGCTGTTCGCATGCGTGCGGAAAAGTGCCAGGCAGGAGTCTGGCGATCCCAGGGGCTCGGCTGCTATAGCCCCAGCTGTGCTTTGACCGCGGGCGCTTGATTGAGTGCGGCTTTGAACTCGCCGATGTCGAAATCGGCGACGACGAATTCGCCGTGCACAAAGGTGGGGGTTTTGGTTTGGCTGCTATGCTTCACCATCTGCTCCATGAAGGCTTTGTTACTGCGCACTTCGCGGGTTTCGAGGCGAATGTTATTTGTACTGAAGTAGCTGAGAGCTTCGGTGCACCATGGGCAGCCGGATTTGATGTAAAGGATCGGTGTGTTCATCGTAGGAGGTTAAACAAATGCGGTGCGGTAGAGCTACTATAAAAGTTCCAGATAACTCCCGGACCTTACGATCGAGGCCACTTATTGCTTTGCGTCAGTTCTGTGGTGGCCTCCGTCGTGAGAAGGGGGTGTTTTTTTGCCACAAAAAAGCCTCGGCGTGTAAACTCCGAGGCTTGTTAAATGTTTGATCCGCTGGCGCGGTTTTGCCTAGAGCTTGCGGATCTTGAAGATATGCGCGGGGCGCACGTGTGGATTGATCTTGATGAAATTACGCGAGCCTTGCCAGGTGTATTCGGCTTCATACGGATCGTAGAGGTCGCGCACTGTGAAGCCATCGTATTCGCCGAGACCAAGCTGGTCAAGCGGCAGATTAATAAAGCCGCTTTGTGTGTGCTCCCAGTCCATGTTGACGACGACTAGGATTTGATCCGAGCAGTCCCAGTTCTGCTTCAGATAGCAGAGGAAGTGTGGGTTGTCGGAGTCGGCGAAGAAGAGGTTAAAGGTGCGCTGCAGCGCGGGATGGTGGTTGCGGATCGCATTGATGCGGGCTATCTCGCCCTTGAGGTTGCCTTGCTGATCCCAGTCCCACTGCTTGAGCTCATACTTTTCGCTGTGGTTGTATTCTTCTTTGCCGGGATAGGGTTCGAAGTCCATCAACTCGTAAGCGGGGCCGTAGATACCGATATTGGATGAAAGCGTTGCTGCTAGCACGTAGCGGCCTAAATAAGCGGCGCGGCTGTTGACCTGTAGGTCGTCGTGCAAGATGTCGGGGGTGTTTGGCCAGAAGTTTGGCCAGAAGTAATCCTTGGTCTCCGAGGTTGTGAGCTCGGTGAGGTATTCACGCATTTCAGAGGGCGTGTTGCGCCAGGTGAAGTAAGTGTAGCCGTGGGTGAAACCGGCTTTGGCCAAGTCGTATTTGCGCTTCGGGCGCGTGAAGGCTTCTGCTAGGAAGATGACTTCAGGGTGTGCGGTTTTGATTTCTAGAATACACCAGTTCCAGAATGGGAAGGACTTGGTGTGTGGATTATCCACGCGGAAGACTTTAACGCCGGCTTCGATCCAGTAATCAAATACGGACTTCAGCTCTTTCCAGAGGTTTTCCCAATCGTCGCTCTCGAAGTTAATCGGTACGATGTCTTGATATTTCTTGGGTGGGTTTTCTGCGTATTGGCAAGTGCCGTCGGGGCGCCATTTAAACCATTGCGGGTGCTGTTTGACCCACGGGTGCTCGGGGGAGCATTGGAAGGCGATGTCCATCGCGACCTCGATCTCGTAGTCTGCGGCGGCGGCAATGAATGATTTGAAATCATCCAAATTGCCGAGTTCGGCTAGGATGTCTTTGTGGCCGCCGGATTGTGCGCCGATTGCCCAAGGGCTGCCGACGTCTGTATCTGATGGAGTGAGCGTGTTGTTCTTACCCTTGCGGAAGGCTTGGCCGATCGGGTGGATCGGCGGGAAGTAGACGATATTAAAGCCCATCCGATCGATTTCAACCAGGCGGCTTTTCGCGTCTTCGAAGGTGCCGTGGGTTTTGGCATCTGGTCCGCACGACCGGGGAAAGTATTCATACCAAGTGCTGAAGGCCGCTAACTTGCGTTCTACCATGAGCAAGTGGAGCGGCGACTGCGTGGCAAGTTTGGCGTCGAAGCAACGAGCGACGAGCGCGCGTAGTTCTTCGTTGTGCGCGGCGTCGATGCGTTCGCGGTCGATGCGATCGGAATCCTTGAGAGTGTTGCCAAATTCTTTAAGGCGGACTTTGCCGTCACCCTTCGCGCGCTTGGCCGCTTCGAGCACGATGTCGCCGCCGATGGTTAGTTCGACGTCGGCTGATTGGCCGTCCTCGAGCTTGCGGGCAAAACCGTGTCGCCATGAGCCGAAGTGATCGATTGAGGCGATCACACAATATTCATAGAGCCCGATTTCCCATGGCTGTAGGTTGTAAGTCCACTCGTCGTTGCCGGCATCGTGCATCGAGTTTTTGATCCATTCTTTCGCACCTTTACGGCGATGGCAGAAATCGACAGTAATGATGTCGTGGCTGTCGGTGAAGGCGTGAACGCGGAACTCTTGAGCGTCGCCGATAACGCGTTTGAGCGGATGTTTCTCTGCTTTGAGGGCAGGGGAAAGTGTGTCGATGATGACGCGATTGCGACCGTTGAATTTTTTAAGCGAACTCATGGGTTTCGGTTGTGGAAGTATAAAAAGGGCAGGTTACTGATGATCGATCAGGTCTTGGTAGAGCGCCTGAGTTTGTTGGGCGATCGCGGTCCAGCTGAAGTGCTCGATCGCGCGCTGGCGGCCAGCCTTGCCGAATGCTTCGCGGCGTTCTGGATTTTCCATCAGTCGGTTGACTTGATGAGCGAGGTCTTTGGCGAAGACTTCGGGATTGAGTGGGCAGAAGGAGCTATCGTCGCTCTGCGCGAGTGGCACGAGGTAGCCGGTTTCATCGTGCACGACGACTTCAGGGATGCCGCCGATTGCTGAGCCGACCACCGGTGTTTCGCAGGCCATGGCTTCGAGATTCATAATCCCGCAGGGCTCATAAACGGACG
>CAZIMR010000167.1:0-4040 GCA_964540215.1 uncultured Puniceicoccaceae bacterium | reverse complement strand
TGGTCGCCAGTCGCCACACGACCAGTTTGCTTAAACACAACATTATCAAATGCCTCAATGGTTTGGACTTCCATCTGCGACTCCTTGGTCTCTACAGCTGGCACTGCGATGGCAGACACATCCAAGCGCTTACACAGCGCGTGCAAATTTGTGCCACTGACCGACACCGACTCAGTAAAGCGAAAGAGGGTCTTCTCAGTCTCCTCAATCATGCGCAGCATGTTTGATTGGACCACGGTTTCACTTCCTACTGCTAGCGGCGCGGCTGCTGTCTGGTGCTCTTCGTTAGGCTGCAAAGTCGCCGCCTGCATATTCCCATAGCCCAAATCAGCTATCTCCGGCAAAACCACTTTCACACGCTTATCCGTATCACTGTAAACTGTAGCCATGCCTGGCTTGAGTTCCATACGATCGCCAGTAACAATGACCTCACCATTCGTGACCCGTGGAGCACCATAGAGTTCGGCACGCTGCGCTTGCGGATGAAAGATCGCCTTATCACAGGTCGCGACTTTGTTGGCCTGCTCAATACGCACGGCTCCTTCGGCGATCACGCGCTGTACCTCTCCGACTTTGAGTATCTCAGCATCCCCTGCGAACGCTTCAGGCGCCGCAGCAGGCGCACCCTTTGCCGATTGATCAGCAAACAGCGTCAACTGATTCGCATACAGCAGCATCGAACCTGACATCACTTCCACCGAACCATCAAAAATAAATTGATTGCCCGCTTCCAACTCGCGCATCGTGATTAAATCAGCCAGTACAATCGTCTCCGCACTCTCGGCCTGAGCGCCCAGTACCCCCAGCCCTTGTGCTTGCGATACGATCAGTTGCGCACGGCCATGCTCCGCATTACCGCTGACATAAACTAACCCCTCCTGACTTCGAATCATCGCGCCACTCAAATATGCCCCCGAAGCAGCAAATATTTCCGGATTTCCAGTAAATTCAGCCGCCTGATCACGCAGTCTGAACTCGGCATGGCCGGCTTTCAATACGTGGGCACCCTGGCGGATCACGACCTGATCTGTCGCGACCAGTTGACGAATCGAGTCGAATGCCGCCCCTGGGGCGCTTGAACCATCGCTCTCTTTGGCATCCTTGGCACCCTTGGCCTTCGGTGCATCGGCAACCGCCACCAGCACTTCACTCTTCAAATCCATCTCACCGGAGGTGGCATGCACCGAATCGGTAAATGTGAACCGATAAGCCTCCGCAGTGGTATGCAACAATAGGCTACGGCTGTGAACCTCGGTCCACTCAACCGCCGCATCCTCTGCCGCAACCGCCCCCGTGAGCATACCTGCCATGCCTTGAGTAAACTCGACCACCACATCGAACTTTACTTCGATCTCCTTAGTCAGGCCGTTCCATGTCCAGCCCACGCCAGACACTTTAAAATTCCCCCCGACGATTTCGATCGGCCCGTCCGAGACTGCACGGTTCTCTGTAGTGAGCAGCGTCGCCTCTGGGCTGTCCATGGTCATTTCCAGCGCCATGCGCTCGTCCCCTGAATAGACGCGTAGCGCCATCTCCTCGATCCGAATCTGCTCAGCATTGTCATAAATCCCTTTGCCCCCCTGCAGCACCCACTGCGTATAACCATTCTCGCCAAATCGAGGGAGACGGAAATTTTGCACGGGCGCACTAGGCGTCATCTGAGCCTGCAGGCTACCGACACATAAAAGGCCAACAATCGAACGAAGTAAGGATTTAGATAACATAGGAGCTTGGGTAAAAAGAAACCCGGATCAGCGTCCGGGTTCCAGTTGAAAGTAAACTTTTATTAAAAAGAGTTAAGCCTTAGGCGCTTCCTTGTTCGGTAATACCGCCTTCACGTGCAGATCACGCAACTGCTCTGGCGTCGCAATACCTGGGCTGGAAGTCATCATTTCTTGGCCTTTTTGATTCTTCGGAAAAGCGATGACGTCGCGGATACTGGTGCGCTGCGTCAAAATAGTCACCATTCGATCCAAACCAAAAGCGATCCCGCCATGCGGCGGTGCGCCATATTCAAATGCCTTCAGCATATATCCGAAACGGCTCTCAACCAAGTCTTTAGGTATCTTTAGCACCTCTTCAAAGACTTTCTTCTGCAACTCCGGTTGATGAATACGTATACTACCCCCGCCGAGCTCCACACCATTGAGCACTAAGTCATAATGCTGACCACGTACCTTATTTGGATCGGAATCCAACAGTGGTATGTCTTCCACCACAGGCGAAGTGAATGGGTGGTGCGACGAAACGTAGCGACCTGCCTCTTCATCAAAAATCATCAATGGAAACTCAATCACCCAGAGGAATTTATAATCGTTCGGGTCGATCGTCAGCTTACCACGTTTGACAAGCAGCTGTGCCGCATCCAAACGCACGCGGCCAAGGATCGTGCAGGCACGCTCCCACTCGCTCGCAGCGAAGAATACGATATCGCCCTCTTCGATCTTCAATGCCTCAGTCAACGCGGCTTTCTCCTCCTCAGAGAAGAACTTCACGATCGGAGACTTCCATTCGCCACCATCACACTTGATGAAGGCGAGGCCCTTGGCACCGAGTGTCTTAGCAGTATCTTCGAGATTACGCAGCTCACCTTGAGTGAGGTCTGCAAGGCCCTTCATATTGACCGCTTTTACAGCACCGCCCGACTGGATCGCACCAGAGAACACCTTGAAACCGGAACTCTTAAAGATCTCACCACAATCCTGCAGCTCCATATCGAAGCGCATATCAGGCTTATCCACACCGAAGCGGTTCATCGCATCGAAGTAGCTCATGCGCAAGAACGGCGCCTGGATGTCTACATTGATCACGTCATTCCAGACCTTAGTCATCAGACCTTCTATCAACGCATACATGTCTTCGCGGTCGATGAATGACAGCTCGATGTCCACTTGAGTGAATTCAGGCTGACGGTCTGCACGCAGATCTTCGTCACGGAAACAACGCGCCAACTGATAGTAACGTTCCACACCAGCGACCATCAGCATTTGCTTATACTGCTGCGGCGATTGCGGCAACGCGTAGAAAGCACCCGGATTCATGCGGCTCGGCACCAGAAACTCACGCGCACCCTCAGGGGTGCTCTTAAATAGCATCGGTGTCTCCACTTCGATGAATGCCTGATCGTCTAAATAGTTACGAATCGAACGGCTCGTCGCGTGGCGCATCTTCAACATCTTAGTGTTGGTGGCACGACGCAGGTCGAGGTAACGATACGTCATGCGCAAATCCTCGCCGACTTTGTCCGCCGAATCATCCATGGGGAATGGCGGCGTCTTCGAGACATTCAAAATTTCCAGCTCCGAGGCGTGGACTTCAATCTCGCCGGTCGCGAGCTTCGCATTCGATGTGCCACCAAAGCGCTGATCGACCTTACCAGTCACAGAAATCACGGACTCCGGCTTAATTGAGCCGAATTGAGCCTCTAGGCCCTGATTCGATGGATCGAGAACGATTTGGGTCAAACCTTCGCGGTCGCGGAGATCAACAAAAAGAATACCGCCGTGGTCACGCGCAGAGTCCACCCAGCCGCTAAGCGTTACGATGGAACCAGTGTCAGATTTACGGAGTTGGGAGCAGTTATGTGTTCGCTTCATGAGAAAACGCGCGATGAAAACAGCTTCCCCCCACGAAACAAGCACGAAAACGCGATACTTGCAGCGAGCAAAGTACGAATACCGCAGAAATACGCATATCACTTCCCGATTCGCCCGCAGCGACAATTCGTTCATTTTTAACAGCTTATAACACCACCCTAAAGTCACCCAAGAAATATACATTTTTCGAAGACAAAGCATTGACATCCGCTCGTTGAATTAACTTTATGCCGACTTAATTTAATTGAGAAGCCCACTGGGTGCTTGATTAAAGAGATTTTTTGCTCGGTAGCTCAGCGGTAGAGCAGGTGACTGTTAATCACTTGGTCGCAAGTTCGATCCTTGCCCGAGCAGCCATTATTAAAGCCCTAGACTTCAACGGTTTAGGGCTTTTTTGTGCAAACGTGTAAATGGGCTCTTTGACTATGAGTCACTAAGTAGCCA
>CAZIMR010000166.1:0-4040 GCA_964540215.1 uncultured Puniceicoccaceae bacterium | reverse complement strand
GCCGGAGCGGTCAACGCAAACGGCACGCACATTGTAACGGCGGGCGAATATCCTGCAACGATAGCGCGTCAATATGGTATGACTGCGTCTGAATTACTTTCGATGAACGGCATCACCGATCCGCGCAAGATGCAGATTGGGCAGGTACTTAAAGTCAGCTCCGCTACCACTGTGGCCAACGTCGCGGCAAATACGACAACAGTCGCTGTTGTAGAATCTACAGTGGCTGCTAGCAGTGATGGATCGATCGAGATCCGAGTGGTCGAAGCGGATCCATTAGTTGAAGAGGATTTCATTGAGATGAATACTGATGACTTATTCGAAAATGCTGAAGAGATTCCAGTTGTCCGTATGAATGATCAGTAATCTTTCGACTCAATTGTTTAGCTTGATATCAGTATAGAATGTGCGCGCGGACTGCTTTGCGAAATTCCTTTTGGAGTATTCCGCCAGCAGGAGTGTTTATCGCACTGATTATTATTTCGCTCACTTTCCTTGGTCTGGTAGTGCTGTTCAGTGCTTCACAAGCGATGCATTCCGACCCGACGGTGCTGCTACGTAAGCAACTCATCTGGTTAGTCATTGCCACCCTGTCGGGTGGCCTTGCGATGGTTGTTAATTTAGCAGCCTTGCGAGACTATGCATATATTTTAGCTGGAGGTGCGGTGCTGTTGTTGGTTTTGGTGCTGATTCCTGGTATCGGTGTGACTGTTAATGGTGCGCAGCGATGGATCGATTGTGGGCCGATGCGCTTGCAAGCGTCGGAAATTGGAAAGTTGGGCTTGCTGTTTATGATGGCGCATTACCTCGCGGCGAATCGGCGCAATTTGGATGATCCGCTGCGTGGTTTTATTGTGCCTTGTGGTATGCTGACGGTGATTTGTGGTTTAATCATTATTGAGCCAGATTACGGCACTGCCTTTCTTTGCGGTGCAGTGGGTGGTATTATGCTTTACCTCGCTGGCTTGCGCCTGAAGTTTCTAATTCCCTCCGCGATAGCGGCGCTGACCTTGTTTTCTGTAGCGGTGTATCACGATCCCGTACGCTTACAGCGGATCACTTCCTTTCTCGATGTTGAAGGTAACCGCAGTGATAGCTCTTATCAGTTGTGGCAGGGGATTCTGGCCTTTGGCGCTGGCGGCGTACATGGAGTGGGCCTTGGTGCGGGGCGTCAACAGATGTCATTTTTACCAGAAGCCCATACGGACTTTATTTTTGCCATCGTAGGTGAAGAACTCGGACTCGTATTTACCCTCGGTGTGGTGGTTCTTTTTATGACTTTATTTTTTGTCGGCGTATTGCAGTTGAAGCGTGCGCCTGACCTGTATCAATATTTGTTGATTATGGGGGCACTGCTATTTGTGACGCTTCAAGCATTAATTAATATTGGAGTGGTTACGGGATGTCTTCCAACTAAGGGTATGTCTTTGCCGTTCATTTCGTATGGTGGCTCAAATCTTGTTTTCATGTTTGTGTTGACTGGGATTATTTTAAACGGCTTTCGCTCATGGGAGCTTCCTGCTTTGTGGAGGCAGCGTGAGCTATGAGCCGTATACTGGTTGCATGTGGTGGTACTGGTGGGCATCTGGCACCAGGAATTGCGATCGCGGAGGTATTACAATCACGTGGCCATCACTGCACTTTGTTGATCAGTCAGAAGCAGGTGGATTCAGCTCTGATCGAGAAGTATGCACATCTAAATTTCCATAAGACGCCTGGGCGGGCGTTCTCAGGTGGAGTGACGAAGTGGCTCACTTCGATTTGGAGCCTGCTGTCAGGCGGTCTTTTTTCACATAAGCTAGTGCGTGAGGAAAAACCCGACCTAGTGTTGCTGTTTGGTGGCTTTCTTTCGGTGGGCTTAGGCTTAGCTGCTCGTCTTGCAGGAGTCCCGGTTGCGGTGCATGAGGCCAACTGTCGTCCGGGAAAGGCTGTGCGTTTATTGAAGCACCTCGCAACGCGTGTATATTTACCTGACGGTGTGCGTTTAAAAGGCGTGCCCCCAAGGCGAGTTCGTTATCTTGGTTATCCCGTCCGTGGTGATGTGAAGCATCGTTTGAAGGCAGAGGCTTGGGAGCTTTTAGGCATTACTGTGACCCATAAGCTGTTGGTGTTGATCGGAGGGAGTCAGGGTGCTACCGCGCTCAATGAATGGGTCATCGATCATTTCGAGGCCTTGGCGGTACAAGGTATTTCGGTGTATTGCGTGACTGGGCTCGGAAAAAACTCTGCGGGTTCGCTTCATACGACCAGTTCTAAAAGCGAGGAGGTGTCGGCGACCTTTGTGCCATTTTCAGATCAGATGGGCGACGTTATCTCGGCGGCTGATCTAGTAATATCCCGTGCAGGAGCGGGTTCGATCGCGGAGCTTGTCCGTTGTCGTGCACCATCGATTTTGATTCCGTATCCTTTTGCAGCGGATGATCATCAGCAGGCGAATGCGGTCATGCATGAGCGCCATGGCGCGGGTCTAGTTTTAGCTCAGGATGAATTGAGCCAATTGTTAGCTGAAGTTGAAGGGCTTATATTCAACGACTGGGTGCTTCGTAAGTTTAAATCTAACCTCGAACGTCTGGATCGTTTTGATTCGGGCGAATGTATTGCGTCTGATATCGAAGCATTGTGTAACGCGCGGGCTTTAGCAGCTGCTGATAAACTGGAGCCTGCAGTATGACTGAATCTAAGGAGTCTTACTTGTTTATCGGAATCGGCGGCATGGGTATGGCACCATTGGCGGGCTGGATGGCGAATGCAGGGTATTCGATTACTGGATATGATGACGATTTGCAGGAGCGTATGCGCTGTTTTTTAGAGGATGCCGGAGTATCACTTCGGGACTTTGTCTTCTCCGAACAATTTGTAGAGTTTACGGTAGTTGTCTATTCAAGTGCGATTCAGCCGGACCACCCGTTGTTAGTGGCAGCTAGTGAACAGGGGCTGAAGACTTTACGCCGTGGTGATATGCTCGCCGAAATCGCCGCAGCGAAGCGCTTAGTCGCCGTGGTCGGTAGTCATGGAAAGACGACGACGTCTGGAATGATTGCGCATGGTGTGCGGCAGTGCGGAATCGCTGCTAATTATATCCTCGGTGGTTTATTTAATGATACGACACTTTCACCTAGCTACTATACGGAGAGTGATTGGTTGATTGCTGAGGTCGATGAGAGCGATGGTACGATCGATCATTTTTCGCCAGAAGTGACTGTCGTGCTAAATGTGGATTGGGACCATGCGGATCGCTATTCCAACGGCGAAATGCTCGATGAAGCGTTTCGCCAACTGCTCGTGCGCACCAAGGAGAAAGTGTTGCTTTCGATCGAGGGTGATTTGACTGGGCGCTTTATTGAAACGGGCGCTGCAGAACTGCTAACTTTTGGTGCGCACGGAGATTTTGATGTGCAGGTTGGAGTAGACGGGCGTTTACAGTTGGGTAATTATTTTGATGAGGCCCAGATTGAGGCGCCCGTGGTGGGGCGCTTTAATCTGATCAATGGTGCGGCAGCGTTGGCTGTTCTGAAACTTTTATCTGCAAACTTGCCCACGAATGTACTTTCTAATTTCTGCGGTATGACGCGGCGACAGACGGTGCTCCATTGCGACGAGCAACTCACGGTGATCGAAGACTATGCGCATCATCCCACTGAGATTGCGGGGTTGTTTGAGTGTTTGCGGTCGATGGCTCTAGATCGTCGCCTGGTTGTTGTGTTTCAACCACATCGCTACTCCCGTACCAAGCAGTTCAAGCGTGCATTTGCGGATATTTTGCAGACTGCTGATCAGCTCTTTTTGTTGCCGGTATACGCCGCGCATGAGTGTGTGATTGAGAGTGGTACGATTGCGGAGTTAGTCCAAGAGTTCTCTGCAGATCCGCCGGAAGTATTAACGATGAATCTTGCGGGCATCCAACGCTTGGTGGATTCGATGGATAGCCAACCTAGTTTAGTGGCTTTTGTTGGGGCGGGGGATATTGATCAATTTGGTGGTTTGTTTACATCGATACGCCGTAGTGGGCCTGATTTGTCTGCTGTATGGTGTGATTTTTT
>CAZIMR010000165.1:0-4041 GCA_964540215.1 uncultured Puniceicoccaceae bacterium | reverse complement strand
CGGTGGCTGCGGAGCTGTTTGAATTTCAAGTAGCTCCACATCAAATACCAACAGACCGCTCGGGCGACCACCTCCGGCATCCTCACCATAGGCGAGATCAGCAGGGATCCAGAAACGGCGCTTCTCACCGATCACCATCAGTTGCAGCCCTTCCGTCCAACCCTTGATCACGCGATTGAGCGGAAAACTAGTCGATTGGCCTCGCTGCACTGAGCTATCAAACAGCTGCCCATCAGTAGTCCAACCACTGTAGTGTACTGTCACGGTATCGGCTGCAGCAGGGAAATCGCAACCAGTGCCAGCTTGGAGCACTTTCGAGGCGAGACCTGTTGTTGTTGTTTGGGCATCCGCAGGGATGGCATTTACGTCGACTGGTGTTTCAATTTCCATGCGTCATGTATCAGCTAAATAACTATTTCGGGTCAATCGAAATCCTATCAATTCTACGTTTCAAGGGATTTTATTCAGACACGAATGATTCTCTGTACGAGTATTTAACTCATGTGTCTTTTAGCCGTCTCGGCATGTAATTTTCAAGCAGGCGCAGTTAAATTGATCATCGATAAATTAAGCATAAGCCCACGTATTGGCATCTGAATAAAGAGCACTTTAGAACTGCACTAGAAATACTCAGATCACCAATAGACGCGGCCCACTGTGACGCCGGAACCAACTCCGCCCCTAACAAATCCAGCTTAGCGCTTCGGGCTAGATACAATGTAGCGCTGTTCAACCCCTCGACAGCGTGGATAGCGACTGTAGATATCGCTCACCTGACTCTTAAAAACATGCCCCTCTAAAGTACGACCACTAAAGGCCACAATCCGATTCTCGTAGCCTGCCATCCGAAAAATTTTCGCGTATGGAAATTGTGCGCGTAGCGTCGCGTCTGCCATCGGCGGCAAATGAGCCACCTTTCGGGGTTCGATCATATTGAAGACTAGCATCCCACCTGGCTTAACGAGCTTGGCTAAATCTTGACACCACTCCAAATCCAGCGGCGCACAGCGCACAGCAATTTGATTTTCCTCACCATACAAATCGTCGATAATCATATCAAACTGCGCTCGATCTGGTTCGGCAGACTCTTCTTGCACCCACTCCACAGCATCCGCAGCAATCAGTTCACAACCTTCAGAGCATTCAAAAAAACCATCTGCAATACTTAAGTGGATCGGGTCTAAATCGATCCCTACAATGCGCTCAGGCATCACCAATTCACGTAGTTTACGTGCCACCGTACCCGCACCAAACCCAAGCATCAATACACTCTCAATACTTCCTTTCGTCCGGTACAGTGCCGGCAGCGCAATCAAATCCCAAATGCAACCAGACAATGGTCGATTCGGATTCCACTGCGAATGGTTCACACCATTCCGATACAGGCGCAATGTCGCCCCAGCGGTACGAACCTCATAGTGATTTGCTTCGATTGTTTGACTCCAGATGACGGCCATGAGTGCTTTCTGCCACACGTCACTGAGACTTCAAGCTTTCAACTGCAAATCTTGACAGCAAACCACTAAACCACCCATAGGTCCAATTGGCACCAAAAGACCATTCTTAAAATTTGCTCACGACGAATTAAAATATAATTCTATATAAATCATACCGATATATGGGTTATTTGGTATGGTACGGACGAAGCGGATGTGATGAAGCAATATAGGGGTTTTAGCGCATTCACTTCGTCCACTTACCATATAATAATTATACCACTATAAATGTAGTCAAGATGATTGCGGCGAGTAGCTCTTCAGCCTCTGCCACGAAGCTACCATTAAAACTAAGATCCAGCTCGTTGTTGGTGGCATTTTGCTTAACACGTACAGTCTGTTAGCGAACAGGCCCCTAAAGCAACGAATTTACAGTGCAGCAATCCATGGAAGAACTGAGCTTTACTAGATACTAGCAACTAAATGGATCGCCCTGCCACAGTAAGCCAAAAAGGATCATTTATCCTCCTGCATGTGCCGCACCATTTGATGTGCCTCTTCCGGCACCCAACGTTGCCAGTCGCTGCCGCCAGCCTCGATTAGCTTCATTGCCTTGCGGCTCGTCATCGCCAACAATGCTGGATCTCCCACACCGATGGAACGAATCCGACCATTCTGCAATAAATGCTGGTAGAAGAACTGCCAATTTTCTGGTGCTTTGAAATTGTCCACCGTTACCAGCTCCATGCTCTTGGCATTATGCCAAGGGTAGACGAAAAGTTGTACACGATTTTTAAACAATCGACCGAAAGACTCTAGAATACCGCCCGCCAGGTTTTCCGACCACTTTGCTTTAAATAATTCATTAAGTAATCCGATGCTCAAGATGATCGCGATCGGCTCAGCGCTGTATCGACTTAAATAAGTCGCAATACGGTGGAACTCTGCGCTGCGCGAAATAAGCACGGTCTTACCCAAGGCCTGCAGTGCATCCGCACGATCAATAAAATCACCGTGGTCGACTGCGCCATCACGCAACAAATTATTCATACTGATCTCACAAACTTCGATCGCACGCTGCTGCTGCGCTTCGGTCATCACATTCGAGAACACCTCCCGCGATTGACCAAGCATGTCCAAATGCAACTTCAATACAGGCTTAAAACTACCGCGCAGCAGCAATATTGGCCGTTTATAAAGTGCGTCCGCAGCCTGCAGTACCTCGCCATTTTTATTAAACATCGCCGCATCCGTCAAACCACTTTGCACCAACTGCAGCGCACAAAGGCGATTATCCACATAACGAAATCCATCTCCGCTGAAACGTAACATATCGACTTCGACACGCCCTGCGACGAGGCCATCTGCCAACGACTCGACGAAACTCTGTAAACATTCCCGATAATAAAATGCGGCATGGATCAAATTGACGCCGACTTTACCAAGTGCATCCATTTGATCCTGACTCGTCTCATCCAGCAGGCGTAAATGCAGCACAATCTCGCAGGGCGGTGTGTTTGGCTTCAGTTGTAAGCGTACACCCAACCAACCATGGCACTCGCCCGTATCATTATAGCCCCGTGCACGAACGGTATTACAAAACGAGAAAAAAGTTGTTTCATCGCCACGCGATGGCCCGAGGCGTGCCTCCAATAAACCGTATTCGTAATCTAGCATCGAATGTAACCGCGATTGCGACACGTAGCGTGTGGCCTTGCCATACAAAGCATCACTCATCTTCATATCGTAGGCAGAAATTGTCTTTGCGACGGTACCCGCACTAGCAGAAACTCTAAAAAACCAGTTTGCCGTTTCCTGCCCAGCACCGACCTCAGCAAATACACCGTATTTGCTCGGATCAAGATTAAGGGCTAAGGCCTTTTCGTAAGTACTGAGGATTTGGCGTTCTACCATTTTTAAGAGAGTCTATGAATGCGATCAGGGAAAGCGAAGCAATTGCTATGCCACTAGCTTACAATAAAAACCAGCTATTTCCGTATATTTGACCAGATCGTTTAAACTGACTGCCAGCGAACACGAGCAGACTCATTGGCGAGCGACTGCGCAACCATTTCGGTAAATGTCATATAGCGCACGCCTTGCTCAAACGTGGTCAATTCGACTGGCGTCTGAGAGCGAATCGATTTCACGAAGTCCGCTTCGACTTGCCATCCGCGACTTTGCCCACGCGCAATCGTGATCTTTGTTTCCTGCGATGATCCTGCCTCACTAAACAACAACTGCTTTTGAAACGCATCAAACCGCACCGCCCCCTTCGAACCGTTTAATCGAAACTCCATCCTAGGCTTGCCGGACTCAACCCCACTAAAATGATACACTAAGCGTGCGCCGCTATGCGTAAAGCGACCCAAAATACTTAAACTATCGGGGATCTCAACCTTAACTGCATCCGCACCATCAGTATATGAGCGATTTGGTTGAAATACAGCGCCATCGGCAATCAACCACGCTGGCTCATCCCCGACCCAACGCTGTACTGTCTCGTGCATAATCCCCATCGTCAGTATATTATTACCGCCCAAGCGCCGCTCCTGCCGCCACGTCATTGGCGCATCGGGCGATGCCGCTTGCCCACCAGTGTGCA
>CAZIMR010000164.1:0-4041 GCA_964540215.1 uncultured Puniceicoccaceae bacterium | reverse complement strand
CAGACGTAAAATAGCCGCCAGTGCGACGATACCAGCCTGCTGATCTGGGCGATCTTCAAAGGCCTCAGCCACTTCTTCGCGCACCTCAGCAACTGTCCGCGCATACATTTCTTTCTGCATTGGTGTCATTTCGAGGTACAATTCATGCTCCTCCTTGCGCGGTAATTCTTTGAGGATCTTGTCCTTCGTGCGGCGAAGAATGAAGGGCTTTGCACGAGCTAGTAGCCGCTCAGGATCCCTGCGGAAAGACTCCTTAAACTGTTTTAAGCTGCCGAAAATCCCTGGCACCGAAGTGGAGATCACAGAATAAAACTCGCTAATGTTATTCTCCACGGGCGTGCCGGTTAGGCAGAGCGTAAAACGGCGCTTTAAGCAAGCTGCTGCCTTGGTGCGCGCCGCCGTCACATTTTTCAAGCAATGGGCTTCATCAAATACTACGATCTCGAAATGATGCGCTTCGAAAGCGGCAACGTCGCTTCTGACGCGGTCATAAGTGGTGAGTATAACTTGAGCAGTTTGAACCAGCTCATGGATTGCTCCCCTAGACAAGCAATCTTGGACGACGATGTCAGGGGCGAAGCGTTCAAACTCATCCATCCAATTGAACACAAGACTAGGCGGCAGGACGATGAGTATGGCACCATTCTTGTTTGCTAAATCACTTTGCAAACGCTGCGCAATAAACCCAATTGTTTGCACTGTCTTACCGAGCCCCATGTCATCCGCGAGACAGGCTCCGAAGCGATGCTGGTAAAGGAATTCGATCCAAGCGCAGCCTTCATTTTGGCAAGCGCGCAGCTCGGCATTAAACCCTTTGGGCAATTCAAAGGCATCGAGCTCCTCGAAATCGCATAGACTTTGAAATAATTGTTCTGCCTCTGGTGGCAGCGTAATCCTCAATCCGCTCCGACGCATCGAGAGCCAATCCAACATCTCCAAGCGAGACACTTGAATCGTCTCTTCAGTCGCATCGCCGCGCTTTGATGACTTTGGTCGATCTTTTTTAGAAAAAATCTCCGCGAGTAACTGCAAGCTCGCCTCTTCATCAGCCCCTAAATCTGGAATAATCCAATTGCCTTCTTCATCGCGCAGCAAGAGCTCACCTCTAACTAATAGTTGCCACTCGGCCCCCGTCAATAATCGCTCGCCACATTGAATCGATGGATGCAAGGCAAACCAGTCTATATCCCGATTGCTCTGCAGCTCACTGATCATCTCAACCTTTACTGCTGCGGAGCTTACTGATTGGTTTTCGTATTTGAAACCCACATCCAGCGTACGCGCTAGTAATGAAGCCCGTTGCAGCATCGACTCACGCGCACCGGTGGCTTCGACGGAGAATAGGCACTTCTCAAGTAAACGGATGTCGTCCCTCGATTCTGGGTCGAAAAAGTTGTACAGTAACATCGCTAATCGCTGAATCGGGATCGGGTAGCTAACCCACTCTGCAGTCGCAGAATCAATCCCAAGGACTTGGTAGCCGGTCTTTTCAGTACTCAGCACTTTATCAAGACCGTTAAAAATCTTTAATACGATGCTCTCTTGATACGCACCAAAGAACTCTGGGATCTCCCCCGAAACACGCTGCCGTACTCGCTGGCGCCCTGCTGCGTCTGCTGCGAGGTATTGGCGCACGGTCTCCATCAACACACGGACGCGTGACTTAGCGTTAAAAAAATCACCTCGCTGCTCAACGAGTGGCCTCAGGATGTTCTGAATGAGTGGCAGAAGTGAGATGCGATGCCCCCGAACATCAATTGAAAAACCAAGTGATGCAGTCCGAGAGCTCGGCCCTGCAGACATATTGACCGCGAGTTTCACCTGATCAGCCTCAACATTGAGTACAGGGGCATTGCCGCCTTCACCTTCAAAGCGTATTTGCCCGTCTGCGATCCATGCTTGGTCAAAAGGTAAGACGGTTGCTTTCGAGTTAAATTCGCCTAGAGCCATCGGCAACAGCAGTAAGCCTCCAGCTCGGTGCGAGTCATCATGGGCGCTAAATAAGTGATAGTACTCGACCGCTGAATTATCGCCTAAGTCATACAAGCTGCCATCTGCTGCAACACCCCAATAAGTATTTCCCAGAACTCCAAGGATTTCAATGCGCTCTCCAGATTCAGATTGGCCGATCATTTTAGCCACGCACTTGTCGTCTTCGATATTTAGTACATATTGTGGCTGCAAAGTGCCCTCCCCGATTTTCAGCGACTGCCGTCGAGTTCGACCAATCTCAATCAATACCGCGACTCCGTGTTGATGCGCCTCTGAAAGTAAGTCAGGGATTTCATACTCATCCTGCAAACTGAACGATCGCTCCGCCCCTCTGCTCGAAGGATCGCCAGATAATACAGCAGCAATGGCTGTCAGGAACCCGCCTGGGAGCTGACCGAGAATATTAAATACAATATCCCCTGAGGTAGGATGAACTGTCAATAAAAGTGAATTTTCGACACTTTTAACATCCACAAATTGAGCGAAACTCTCTTCTGTCGGCTCTACCAGAGACACGTAACCGAGCTGTCGGCGAAGCTCACGGATGTAGGTGTCTGGCATGCTAATGCCTTCGAAGCTCTTTAAGTGCGTTGCGCTATACACGGCTGCAGCTGCTGCCGCACAATGCTTGCACTGTCCCCGATGTTCCCAAGTTGGGCAATCACAGCGATGCTCCAAGGTCTCCTGTTCAACCCACAGGTCCACCCGATAGGGCTTATTGCGGCTGCCCCAAATCGTCGCTACCAGCTCACGCGAGACGGGACTCCAGTTCAGATTCTTAACCGCATGCGTTTTAAAGTATGTGAGGCCTTGTTGCAAGTAGGAGGAATCCACCACGCGTCGAAATGCTTCAACGGGTAGATCTTCAAAAATTCTGAGTGCGTCAGTAATCATTGTGAATTGGGGAACTTGAACTCCGAATCCGGTCATAAAGTCTTCTTGCAACGTTTTGGCGATATTTTTCGATTTTAATCGCCCTTTTATTTGTGTGTGAGTTTGCGCGCATGGATGTGAGGGTGACACATGAGTGGGCAGAATGTTCCTTGCTATCAAAGTTCTACTTGATCAACGGGACACTCTTTGCCTTAAGATATACCCAACGCGTCAACAGTCCTGCCTGTTGGCGTTTCTATTTTTAAGCCGAACATGACTAATAATAAATATTTCCAAGAGTGGTTTTCGAATCCGCGCCGCGATATAATCGCCGGTACAGTCGTCGCCCTCGCGCTCATTCCAGAGGCGATCGCCTTTTCAATCATTGCGGGTGTCGACCCGAAGGTCGGGCTATATGCCTCGTTCTGTATTGCCGTGGTGATTGCATTCATCGGTGGCCGCTCAGGCATGATTTCTGCGGCAACAGGTGCGATGGCTGTGCTGCTAGTCTCATTGGTGCGTGACCATGGTCTAGAATATTTGCTCCCGGTGACCATTCTTACTGGATTACTGCAAATTGGCGCGGGTGCATTTAAATTAGGCAATTTGATGCGCTTCGTCTCACGCTCTGTCGTCACAGGCTTTGTCAATGCACTGGCGATCATTATTTTCATGGCGCAATTGCCGCAATTCCACGGCCAAGGGTTCCTCATGTATGGCATGGTCGCAGCTGGTTTGGCGATCATCTACGGGTTGCCACTTCTGACTACAGCGGTCCCCTCGCCGCTGGTTTGCATTGTGGTGTTGACTGGCGTCTCCATGGCGATGGGTCTGGACACGCTAAATACCGTCGGTGACATGGGCGATCTGCCATCCACGCTGCCAATTTTCTTACTCCCTGAGGTACCGCTCAATTTCGAGACGCTGCGTATCATATTACCATTCGCCATCTCACTCGCAATTGTAGGCTTACTCGAATCGTTGATGACTTCGACCATCGTCGATGACTTAACTGATACCTCGAGTGATAAAAATCGCGAATGCACGGGTCAAGGTGTCGCCAACATCGTATCTGGGTTTTTCGGTGGTATGGGCGGTTGTGCCATGATCGGGCAATCTGTGATCAATGTCCAATCGGGTGGCCGTGGCCGTCTCTCGACATTTTCTGCAGGTATT
>CAZIMR010000163.1:0-4060 GCA_964540215.1 uncultured Puniceicoccaceae bacterium | reverse complement strand
TGGCTTCGCAGCATCCCGCCCCCATTTTCTGAGTCCCCATTCACCGATCACTTTACCGACGGTCGTATGCACCACATGCTTAGTTGAGGTCACTCCCTCCTTTAACGAGGGCATGCCCAAGCCCTCGATCACTCGACTCGCTTGTTGCAGCGTGAGCCCATAGCCTTGAGTACGTGTATCAAAGCCACTATCACGTTCATACAGAGTAAAGGGGATCCCGCGGTGCAAACAAGCCACGGCTAGAGCGACCCCGCCGATGCCAGCACCAATGATGGCAACGTGTGGGTAGTTTTCGTTATCCGCCAGTGGATGGCTCACAGAAGTCACCAAGCCAGTTCCATTGCAATTCAAGCATGTATCGAGATGACCCTTCGGGCGAACGGGAGCCGTGCCTGCACTTTTTGTTGAATCAAATTGACCCAGTGCCCGCTGGTAGCGGAGCCGCACTTTTCTCGAGAGCTTCCTGATTTGTTTGCCGTGGCCCTCACATTCCAGGCAAACAGTCCATCGACTCGCTTCATTATTAACTTTTTGCACCTGCTCTGTATGTGACCCGCTCTGGGCTGCCCTACAATAAGATAAATATTAGACGTCACATCTGATCTTGTGGAGAGTCGGACGTGGCATTTTCAGATTGAATGCCTATCTCAGTGCTCGTTCAAGTTCGTCGGCAAGTTTATCGAGACGTTTTTCCGAGACCTTTTGCGAGGTGCCGAGTTCCTGCGCATAGACCGATACTTTGAATTCTTCGAGCAGCATGTGGTAGGCTTTGACTGCGCTTAGTTGGGCTGGGGCCTTGGCGAGTTTAATCAGCGCTGCGCTGCGAGCCTCGTAGGGCGCCACCCGTTTCGATTTATCGATATCACGTTGGAGGCTGTCTTTAGCGCGTTCAGCGCGGAGCTGCATGGCTTTGAGGAAACGTGTTAAGTGTGGCAGTTCAGTGAAGCTGTAGTACTCTAGAATATTAGTGGGCGCGATACGTTCCATCTGCGCGCGCATGCCAGGATAGACGAGTGCCTTGCTGGTCTTCTTCTGCTCTAGTAGTAGGCAGATGTCTTGGCGCGCTTCGAGTAGGGCGCGGAGCTGTTCTTTGAGTTTCGGTACGATCGAGCGGCGTTCTTCATCGGCGCGCACAAGCACTTTGTTGAAGCGTGATTCTCTGAGTGGTAAGTATTCGCCGGTCCGAAACAAGTGGTTCTGGATGTGATGCCAAGCACTTGCTTTGACGGCGTTGAAGTCGCCAAGTGGTAGCAGTAGGGCGCCGAGTTGTTTAAGACCTTTTAGATCGTTATGTAGCCAAGCGATGTCGCGGCCCATCACCATTGTACCCAGCGCAGGCCAGCCTATTTGTGTGGCGTGGAGAGCGGCGGAGGCGTCTGCGAGGAGACGTAGGTGTACTTGTGCGCCTTCTAATACTAATGCCGGAAATGCTTTGAGTGGCAGCCCAGAGTCGCCGCTGAGGTCGATCTCTGCAGAAAGGTCGCCAAAGCTCCAATTGCTGAGGTTTTCCCTTTCGTAGTGTGCGGTGGCGGCTTGCCATGCGGGGATGGCGTCGAGCCCATTGCCGCGGGAGACTTCTTTACTGCTAGTTTCTAAAGATTCGCGCAGTGCATCTAGGTCGCGGCCGTCGGCGAGAACGTCGCCTTTTGTATTTTCAATCTGAATACGTGGTTGCAGGTAGCTGGGGACCTCAGTCTTCGACCAATTGTCTTTGAAAGTTTGGATGCCGTATTGTTCCTTAAGCTGCTCGGCGAGTTGTTCACACAGTGAACGCTCGGAGGGCTGGAGCTGTTTGCGTAGTTCGGCAGCGCGTTCCTTGAGTGGGTGTAGCTGAATGCGGATTTGCTTGGGTAAGCCGCGTAGTAGGCTTTCAATTTTTTCTTCAAGATGGCCGGGCACGGCCCAGTCGAGGGTGCCTTGTTGGATCGCGCCGATCTGTGTGAGTGGCACGTGTAGAGTGACGCCATCGGAGTCGCCGCCGGGTTCGTGCCGATAGCGTAAGGGCAGTTCACTACCGCCGATTGCGAGTGATTTTGGAAAGGCTTCGGTGGTGTCGTCTTGTTCCTCCTCGGGGAGTATGTCATCAATGGAGGCTTTGAGGAAGTCTAGGCGCCCCTGGTGTTCGCGCTTGGCGAAGCTGCGCAGCTCGGCGTAAGAGCCGACGGCGGTGAGGCGCTGTCGGTAGAATTCGTAGAGCCGATCTTCCACTGCAAACCCAGAACCGAGGCGGCGGCGGGCGAGTTCGGATTCGGCGCGTGCGCTGACTTCGTCGTTGTGTTGCAGGAAGTCGGGGCGCTCGCTTATACCTTGCTTAATCAGTCCATTGCGGACGAAGATCTCGGTCGATTGATCCGGATCGATGCGGGTAAGGCTGATATTACTTTGGCTGATTTCGAGGCCGAAAAGTACTTTACGTTGCTTGCAAATAGCGGCTGCGGATTTGGTGCTCCAGAATGGTTCGGAGTGCTTGAGCTTGAGCAAGTCGCCAGCCACGTCTTCGATCCACTGCACTTGAACCTTCGCGGCGGTGCGGGCAAAGAGCCGGCTGGTCTCCATCCACTCGCCGCAAACGATCCATGCAGGTGCAGTGGTTTTGGCTGGCTTTGGTTTACTGGTTTTTGCGTAGGAGGCTTTACGTTGTTTCTTGGCGCTGGCGTGATCGAACAGTGCAGAACCAGGGAAGAGTAGCGCCTTGCGATTGCGTGGGCCGCGGTAGTTGTGCTCCGTTTCTTTGACGGCGATGTTGCTCAGCAAGCCAGTTAAGATCGAACGGTGAATCGCTGCGTAGGTGGCAGCTTCGCTGCCAAGTGAGGAGTGAGGAGTAACGGGTGTGGAGTGAGGGGTGTTGCTTGTTGCTTGTTGCTTGTTGTTTGATGCTTGCTTGGGCTTGTGGCCTCGCTCGTCAGTGCGGGGATCGTTGGCTCTGGCTGGCTGTGTACTTGGCTCGGCAACCCCGGTCTGACGACCGACGGCACGGGGAGTGGTGCTCTTGCCGCTTGGCATCATCTTTAGACTTTTGAGTACCCGCTCTAGCTGATGATGCACGTCGCGCCATTCGCGCATGCGTTGATAGGAGACGAAATGCTTTTTGCAGAATTTGCGCAGCTGACCTTGAGAGAGCCGATCCCTCTCGTCGTGGTAGGCGTTCCAGATATTGAGCAGCGTGAGGAAGTCGGACTCTTTATGGACGAAGCGCTGTTGCATTTCGTCGGCTTCTTTGGCGCGTTCGGCGGGGCGTTCACGAGGGTCTTGAATGGAGAGGCCTGATGCGATTACCAGGACGTCCTCGATCGCATTTTCGCGCTGCGCTTGCAGTAGCATGCGCGCGACGGTGGGGTCGACTGGCAGCCTAGCGAGCTTGCGCCCGAGTTTGGTGAGTCGGTAATCGTCTGCGTTTTCGCTGCGGCTGTCGCTGTAAACTGCATCCAGTTCTTCTAGTAGTCGGTAGCCTCCGCGGATCGCAGTGTCGGAGGGCGGATCGATAAAGGGGAAGGTGCGAATGTCGCCGAGTTGAAAGGCGAGCATTCGCAGTATCACGGACGCCAGATTCGAGCGGTGGATTTCTGGTGTGGTGTAGCGGGGGCGACTGAGGAAATCTTGCTCGGAGTAGAGGCGGTAGCAGACGCCGTTGCTCACGCGTCCGCAGCGGCCTTTGCGTTGATCTGCGCTGGATTGAGCGATGGGCTCGATCGGCAGGCGCAGTGTTCGAGAGGTGGCGCTGTAGCGGCTGATACGGGCGAGGCCGGTATCAACTACGTAGCGGATGCCAGGCACGGTGAGAGAGGTCTCGGCAATATTGGTCGAGAGGATGATGCGGCGCCGACCTTGCGGATGGAAGATGCGCTGCTGGTCGGTATTGGCCATACGGCCGTAGAGCGGCAGAATATCGCAATCGCGGCCGCGGCGATCTTCGAGTTTGCGGCGTAGTTCGTTGATGTCGCGCTCACCGGGCAGGAAAACGAGGATGTCGCCCTCGTTGTTGTGATCGATGATCTCGTTGATCAGTTCGGCGGCTGCTTCGATGAAGGTTAGATCGCCCACGTTTTCCAGTATCTCCTCG
>CAZIMR010000162.1:0-4099 GCA_964540215.1 uncultured Puniceicoccaceae bacterium | reverse complement strand
CCCCCAGGCTCCAAAGGCTTGCCCCATATCTTCTGATGAAAGCGACTGTAGACGTTCAAAACGATTCGCGACAGGAAACACACCGACTACGCCCAAAGTAGTATTTACTGTAAAACGCTCCGTCTCGAGCCATCCATCTTTAATGCGTCCTTGTAAAAGATTACTCACCAGACGTGTCGGATAGCCTAAGTTCTTAAAAAAGTTTGAGGCGCCACGCTCCACGGAGTCAGGAGTCACACTCTGATAGCACTTAGCAATATGTTCCACCACATTCATGTAGATGAAGTCATTGAACTTAAACGTCAGCCGGTTCACCGACTCCAGCGGGTCACGCACCACAGTTGGCTCTTCTTCAAAATCGCCGTACAGTTCTTCCTCTGTGAGGTAGTTATACACGCCCTCTGCAAAGCCATTGCTCAGGCTCGTAAATAGAGTTAGCCCGAACGCACAATACTGCAGAAACGAGCGTTTATAATATGATCGTTGAGACATCTAATTCCTCCTGTTCTAAAAGTTTTTCTAATTTGTTAATTAGTTGTGCACCATTTCCCTTCCGAAAGTGATCATCAAACTGCTGACGGTAATTTGATACGATGCTGATATCCTCAGCCACAATATCATAGATCTGCCAGCCTGTCTTCAACAGGCCTAAACGATATAATACATTGAAAGTCTTACCACTTGAAAAGCTAATAACGACCGGCACTTCTATCCGTTTACTAGTCACCTCAATCACAGCTCCACAGTCCAAGATTGGCCGACTTTTGCCTGCCATGCCCTCGACAAAGCTCTTCACGATTAACTGGTCGATGAGATTGCGAACCTGCATCTGCTCATTCTCCGTCAACAAATTCCAGTTACGCGCCATCGAGCGACGAATAAGCACCTCCAAATCATACTTATCCTCAACGACTGCTCGAACCGCATCCTGCCGATGTGCACTCGTATAGTCCTTATAAGCATCCAGATACATAATATCTAGGGTCGCCTCCATGGTAATTGCCAGCTTCGCCGACTCATCCGCCTGCACTGGCAGTACTGCGAACAGCGCCGCACATGTAATCATACTTAAAAACATCACTCTAAAACGCATGAATTATTCTTCCCCTCCGTCAATGCCTCCAAGGGCAAAACGGCTAATTAGACTTTCGATATCCAACGCAGATTCCGTATCAACAACCCGATCGCCCGGCTCCAGCGGAAAGCCCGATCCGCCTGGTGAAACACTCAAGTAGCGGTCGCCGATCAAGCCCGCCGTCTTCACCGAGATGATCGTATCATCATCCAGCGTCAGACCGTTCGGCAGCTCCAGAGTCACGATTGAATAAAAATCATCATCCAATATGATCGATCGAACTGTGCCGACACGTACTCCAGCGATCTCCACACGACTCCCAGCATTCACACCGCTAGTGCTGCGAAACCGCGCCTCTAATTCGTAGCTATCACTGCCGAAGAATCGTGCACTGCCCACTTGGATCGCTAAATATAGAATGGCTCCAAAGCCAATCAGTACAAAGCATCCAACCATAAATTCTATCTTGCGATTATTCATATCTCACATTCTCCATTATTTTTAGATTTCGGACTACGCCCGTAGTTCGCCTTACTCAAAAAACCAGAAAGAGCCGATTCTGCATCCGCATCCAATTCCGAAGGCTTGCCAAAAAACTTGATCACCCCCTCGTCCAACCATGCCACGCGGTCACTGATTTCGAAGACCTCCGGAATATCGTGACTCACCAGCAAGGCTGTAAAACCAAAGCGCTCGCGATAATCCGCGATCATCTCAAATACGCTAAACTTACGCTCCGGATCTAAGCCTGTGGTCGGCTCATCAAATAACACCACCTGCGGATCCGTAATCAATGCTCGTGCCAGAGCTACGCGCTTCTTCATTCCTCCAGACAACTCGCCGAGATAGCGCTGCGCTGAATTCGTCAGCTCCAGATGCGCCAACATCGCATCCACACGTTCACGGATCTCCGAATTGCTCAGGTTCGATGTTTCTACCAATGGTAATGCCACATTTTCCGCCGCTGTCATCGAGTCAAACAGCGCGTTATTCTGAAACATATAGCTAAAGGTCACCGCATTAGTACCCTTCGAACCACGGCGGCACTTTTTAATCGATTGACCATCCAGCTCAATCTCGCCGCCATCTGCAATCAACAAATTCGCGATACATTTCAGTAACACCGACTTGCCGATGCCACTCTTACCGATAATCGTCGTCACTGAAGAACGCGCGACATCTAGATTCACGCCATCGAGCACCTTGTTCTCGCCAAAATGCTTCTTCAGCCCTCGGATTTTCAGAAAAATATCGTCCATTATAGAAGAAATGAAGTGATTAAATAATCGGTTGCGAGCACCATGACACTCGACCAAACGACTGCCCGTGTGGCTGATTCACTCACACCGCGCACACCTGGAAATGACGCTTTGCGATGGGTATTAAACCCGCGATAGGTACAAATTGCCATCGTCACTAAACCAAACACCACTGCCTTGATAAAACCGCCGCGCACATCTGCCCAACTCACACTCTCAAACACACGATTCCAATAAACACCGCTATCCACATTTAACAACACGCTGCCGGTGACATAGCCACCAAAGATACCGATCAAATCAAAAACCGCAGTCAGCATGGGGAAACAGAATAAAGCCGCCAACAAACGTGGCCCCACTAAATACCCACGAGGATCAATGCTCATCGTTTGTAACGCATCAATCTGCTCATCATTGCGCTGGATGCCGAGTTCTGAGGCCATCGCCGAGCCCGCCTGACCAACCACCATCAACGCAGTTAACACTGGCCCCAGCTCACGAATCAGCGATAGCGCCACCGCCGTGCCCAACGCCGATTCACCACCAAATTTCACCAGCGTGTAGTAGAGTTGTAGGCCCATCACCAATCCCGTAAACAAACCAACAATCGCGACGATCGGGAAACAACGCACCCCGATCTCATGGGTCGCTACTATTAATTTCCCCAAACGATGTCTCTGCCCGAAAAATTCACGCAAGGCATCGCATCCGAATAAACTAATTTCTCCGAGCTCGTGAATAACAGCCAACGCCGAGCGTCCAAATGTGAATATCATCAGTAATTAAGGTTCGAGTGAGGGGGCAAATCGATAAATATAATCTCTTTATATCATCCTTATTGTCGGTCAGTGAAGCGCAAACAACGATATTCCAACCATCGATAAAAAAAACGCCTTCCGAGGAAGGCGCTTTTGTATATAAAATAAAGCCGAATTACTTCTTATCGAGCCAGCGAGTGATCTTGAGAATCGTCCACTCTTCTTCGTTGCCGCCAATCTTGGTCGCAGCAGTCGCGCCTAACTCCTTGCCAAGTAATTGCTGAGCAAGTGGCGTCTTGTAGGAAAGAATGTCATTTTTAGGATCACTATCCCAAGCACCCAAAATCGCATACTTATGCTTCTTGCCAGTAGAACTTTGCTTTAACTCAACAATACAACCGATCCCGATATGGTCGGTCGTCGCTTCAGTAAAGTCTGTGACACGAGCACGAGAGAGATCGACTTCTAGCTCATTCTTACGAGAGAGCAGCATGTCCTGATCCTGACGAGCCATCTTGTATTCTGAATTTTCCTTCAAGTCACCATGCTCACGTGCAGTCACGATCGCTTGCTTATTTTCAGGAATTTTGGTGGCTATCAGATCTTCGTATTCAGCCTTTGCGGTATTGAAGCTCTCTTGCGAGACGATCAATGCATTGTCCTCTGAGGACTCTGCAGATTCACCAGCAAGCAAACTCTGCACCGTTGGAAACTTCTTAATGAAACGAGCAAGCAGTGACTTCTTAGTCAGTTCCTCGAAGCCTTGATTGAGCAGTAGTGTTTGCGCAAGATCGCTAGCAGTCTCGACATTTGCATCTGCAAGTAAATCAGGAATTAAATCAGTATCATCACTGAGCAAGTCACCCAATGGGATGCGACGTGTGCTTGCATTCTGCAGCGATTCGTAGTCGATCGCGTAGAACATTGCGGCAAGAAGGCGCGGCGTGACCAACGGATGAATAATTGAATAGTACTTCTTTGAATTACGGTTTTTTACAACCCACAGA
>CAZIMR010000161.1:0-4105 GCA_964540215.1 uncultured Puniceicoccaceae bacterium | reverse complement strand
GCCGCCAGCGGTTTGGACCTGCGAACCAGCAGGTTTAACGAAGCATTCCAGCAACGAATGTTGCGAATCAGGAATGCGTAGAGGGCCAAGCAATCCTGTCGTCAGCGGTTTTAGGAAGCGCACGATAAACTCCCACGGGCATTGGATCTTTCGCCTGAGTCGCTGGCTATTTTAATTATCGGCAACTGTTTAGTTCGTTCTCAAGAATTGATTGGTGTACTAGTTGAGGTAGACAAATAGAGCTCTATTCCTTTCTAATATACTATGCACTCTTCAAGCACTCTTTTTAAAAACGCCCCAACTGAGCCTATTTTTGAACGCCGCGGCTTGATGCTGGATATTAGTCGCAACCGAGTGCCGACGATGGAATGGCTGAAGACACTGATTGATGCACTGGAGCTGCTGCGTTACAACGAGCTACAACTCTACACCGAGCACACCTTCGCTTATCAAACACATGGCACTGTCTGGAAACATGCATCGCCAATGACCGCTGCAGAAATCCGCGAGATTGACGCTTATTGTAGCGCCCGCGGCATTGAACTAGTGCCCAATCAAAATTCCTTTGCGCACATGGAGCGCTGGCTACGGCATGATGCTTACAAGCATCTGGCGGAATGCCCCGACGGCTTTGAGCACCCGCTCGCGGGCTGGCGCACCTTCGGTGGCACGCTCGCACCGACCGAGGAGAGCGCCGCGTTTATCGATACACTTTACGAAGAAATCTTGCCCAACTTCACATCCAAGCAGCTACATATCGGCTGCGATGAACCGTGGGAATTGGGGCAAGGTCGCAGCCAGGAACGTGTCGGCCGCGAAGGAAAGCACCTGCTGTATTTGGAATTTCTCAATCGTTTGTTTGCGTTGGCTGAAAAGCACCAGCATCGGGCACAGTTTTGGGCCGACATCATTCTGGAACGTCCCGACCTAGTGCCGCAGTTGCCGAAAAATGTCACTCCTGTGATCTGGGGCTATGAGGCGGACTCACCTTTTTCAGAGCACTGCCGCATCGTCGCGCAAGCCGGCTTCGAAAACAACTTTTACGTAGCGCCAGGCGCGGGCAATTGGAACAGCTTCAGCGGACGTCTCGATGTAGCACAGGCAAATATTACACTCGCCGCAGAAGCAGGTCGCAAGCATGGCGCGAGCGGATTCTTACTCACTGCATGGGGCGACAACGGGCACCATCAGCCATGGCCGACACTCTTCTCCGCACTTATAATGGGTGCGCACGCGGCTTGGGGCTGCCCAATCGAAACCGCAGCATTACCCACACAAATTGATCGCTTATTTTATAAAGATGCCAAGGCGGGACAAGGTGCAGCAATCTGTGCACTGGGAGCCATCGATGCGCTGCTGCCGCAACCAGCGCCGCCCAATAGTTTCTTGCACAGTGCATTTTTTGCTGAACATTCGCAATTAACAGAACTGCTGCAATCAATCGAATTGCCAGAACTGCACGCGGTCGAAGTCGCGCTCAAGCAGATAAACCCATCAGGCTTGGACCCCGAAATAGGCCTGAGCCTGCAACTCTGCCGCCAAGCATTGGAGCGTTGCATCGATTATAAAAACGGGGCCTCCACTAAGTTCGATGCAACATTGCTCAAAGACTTTGCAACGATCTGGAAACTGCGCAGCCGAGAGGGCGGGCTGGCCGAGAGCCTACAATTGATGGAGGCAACGACAGCCTAAAAATAGATCACCAGCGCGTTGCGCCAAATCGCATCATCCTTCGGAGAGCCATTGCCGATGTCGTTATCGAAGTTCTGGCTATAAGAGAATTCCAAGCCAAGTAGATCCGTCAACCGCAAGCGCACCGCGGCGGTGATTACATAATTATATTGTGTAGTGTTCTCTGGATTCCAGTAGTAGTTAAATTTCTGTATAATTGATGTGCGTGAAAACGGCCGCCAAGTGAGCTCTTGAAACACATTCAGCACCTGATTCGCGCCGGCACGTGTATCATCGAACGTTGTTTGATAATCCTCAAGACCCCCACCGCCGCCAAGCAAAATTTCTAACTTCTTTGTTGGTTTATACTTATAGCCGATACCAATTGTATCCTGAAGCTCACGATCGATCCCTTTGACCTGATCAACACGAATGGCTAAGGCATTTTGAAGAAACCAATTCTTTCGAAAAGAGCGACGATAAATAAATGTGCCGCCATAGCGGTCAGTTGACTTAAAAGTATCACCATTATTCTTCTCCGTCTGACGGTAAGTATATGCGCCTGCGATGCGATAGAAGTTGCGACTGCCCTTTGCTTTAATCTCCAGCGTCCCGCGCAGTGCCGTCTCTGTCCACTTCTTGTCACCGCTACTGAGATTCATGCCCATACGAAGGTTGCCCTTCCATGAGTCAGGCGCATCAAACCCCAGAAAACGGTCGTAAATGCCAGTTTCTTCGTCGACGATCGCAATTATCTGAGCTGCTTTTTCTGCCCGATCATTGCGCTGCTTAGCCGAAGGCTTTGCGCCGACTTGATTTACGGGAATGACTGCAGGTGCTACTTCCTGCGCTGCAACTTCTACCTGATGTGCCAGTTTCTTTTTAGGAGTATCTAATACGACCTCGGCGGCGGGTGCTGTTTCGATACGCAACACGCTCGAACGCGGCAAAGCGATCTCGCCGAGCAGCGCGGACTGCAAGATTAAGGTCTCCTGATTAGACTGAGGCAGTATTTCTCCCAAGACGCGCTCACCACTTGTCAACAGCACGGCATCAGTGCGCGCAGACAAGGAACTGGTCAGTAAGAGCCCCAGGCTCACGCAGATAAAACCAATCAGGGTGAAGGGATAATGTAAGAGGAATCGGGGATAATTAAACATGCCTGCGCGGTCGTGTGTATGCGGATAGTCGGTATAGGTTTACAGGAATGTCAAACAAGGAGCGATCACCAGCGCCATACTAGACGGCCGTTTCGGTAAAACGTTGCTCACGGATCACGGTAATCTCAATCGCGCCTGGGTAATTCAATTCCTCCTCAATCCGCCCGCGAATCAGCAGAGCGATTTTACGCGCCTCATCCTCATTCACCTTCACTGGTTCGACGATCACGCGCACCTCGCGACCTGCCTGAATCGCGTACGCATCGGAAACGCCGTCTTGCTGTTTGGCAATATCTTCAATGCTACGTACGCGTTGAATAAAGCCATCAATTGATGACGCTCGGGCTCCGGGGCGCACGGCAGATAGCGAATCCGCCACCATCACCAAACCGGCATACGCACTCTCGGCGGGCACTTCCTTGTGGTGCGCCGCAGCCGCATTAACGACGCGTGAGTCCTCGCCATGCTGCTTGATGATTTCGGCACCGACAGCGGCATGACTGCCCTCATATTCTTCATCCACAGCCTTACCCAAATCGTGGAACAGCCCCGCACGCTTGGCGATCACTGGATCCAAGCCGATCTCGGCAGCAATCATTGCACATAAGTTGGCGACTTCGACAGAATGCCCCAGGGTATTCTGATTATTTGAAAGGCGATAGTGCAACTTACCAAGCAGTGACACGACATTAGGATGCACATCGCTCAAGCGAAGTTTGCGTAAGGCACCTTCACCGAGTTCAATGACATTGGCATTCATCGCCTCCTCTGCCCTCTCGACTTCCTCTTCAATACTCGCGGGATGGATCCGACCGTCGCGCAGCAATGCATCCAGAGCGAGGCGGGCAATCTCACGCCGCACCGGGTCAAAGCATGAAATGAGCACCGAGTCTGGCGTTTCATCAATCATCAGCGTCGTGCCAGTGGCATGCTCAAAGGTACGGATATTACGCCCCTCGCGGCCAATGATACGGCCCTTCATTTCCTCACTGGGCAGCGCCACCACCGTCGCAGTCGCATCATTCATCGGCTGACTAGTAATGCGCTGCATAGCAGCCAACAAAATACGCCGACTCTCCTCAGCCGTCTCTGTATCCGAACGCTTCAATAAATCATGCCGCAACTCACGAATCTCTTTTTCGCATTCGCGCTCAGTCGCAGTGATTAACAACTTACGTGCTTCGACTTGATCCATTTGCGAAATTTGATGCAGCTTTAGACGATACAGTCGGCGCGTCTTCTCAGCCTCATGTTCCGAATCCTCCAAGCCGCGT
>CAZIMR010000160.1:0-4118 GCA_964540215.1 uncultured Puniceicoccaceae bacterium | reverse complement strand
ATAATTTAAAAAAATATCATTCGCCGCCAACGCAAATGATTAATCAGGCCAGTTGCCGTCCTCGATACGTGTCGATAAAAAGCGTTCAAAGGTCGCTTCGGTCATTTCATAAGCCCACGCCTCGCCAAGATTTACACCGTCCTCATCAAAGTAATCAACACGTCGCCTCACATATTCATTAAGTTTATTTGGTCGATTTGGGTTAAACCCCTCTAGTACATCTAGTTGGGAAAAGTCTGCTGGCCGCAAAAACGACAATACATAACCCTGCACCCAGTCGTCACCACGTAGAAAAACTCCCGGGTAACCAACATGCAAATCGTAGAGCTCACCACGAATCTTGGCTGCAGTCGCCAAATTAACCTTACCTTCACAAAATTGAGGCCAATAAGATCCACCAGGCTTGAGTGTGCCATATACAAAGACTTTTTGAGTGCTATCCTTCATAACTTCATCGGGTTCCAATTGGGCGCCCACTCGCAGACAGTTTTACCTGTGCTAAACTATAATGAAAGTTTATCTCAAACTAGTTTTTCTACTTTGACCAGAATGACTTGCTGAGGAGAACACTTCGATGGGCCGCTCATGCGATTCGCTAGCCCCTTTTGGCAGATCAAATCAGTACCACTTTTTTATGCCTCTTAAACACTTCTAGCAAGTCTGTTACACTTGTCTGCATATTCTAGGTTTACAATCAGCCCTAGCTCAACATTCTCCGCATTCCTCATGAACCGGGTCTATATTAAAACCTACGGGTGCCAAATGAATGAACGAGATTCCGAAGCGGTCGCTGCGATGCTTCGGGGAAAGGGCTATGCTATAGTTGACAACGAAAAAGAGGCTGACGTCGTTCTACTCAATACCTGTAGCGTGCGCGATCAAGCCGAACAAAAAGCAATTGGCAAAGCGGGCCACCTTGCAAAGCGTAAGCGTAAAGACCCTAACTTCATCATTGGTGTGATGGGCTGTATGGCTCAAAATCGCGGTGGCGCGCTACTTGATAGCTTACCAGATTTAGATCTTATTATTGGCACTCAGAAATTCCACCGCGTGCCCGATCATTTGACTAATATGATCGCTACGATCCAGGGACAAGGTCCGCGCCCCGCGTCTATTGTTGATCTTGAAGAAGAGGCAGATTCACAAAACACGATTAAATCGCACACGAGCGAGACGCGTCAAGTCACAGCCTTTGTCAGCATCATGCAGGGCTGTAATATGAAGTGCTCGTACTGTATCGTGCCCAAAACACGTGGCGTTGAACGCGGTCGACCAATGGACGAAATCATTGATGAGATTGAGCAACTGGCTGCCAACGGCACGCGCGAGGTGACCCTGCTTGGCCAAATTGTGAACCAGTACGGCATTCGGGAATTCCCATTCGTGGACAAGAAAAGCCCTTTTGTTCAACTGCTGGAGCGCGTCCATGAAATTGCAGGCATTGATCGTATCCGCTTCACGAGCCCACACCCAGTCGGCTTCAAACAAGACTTGATCGACTGTTACGCGCGCCTGCCGAAACTGGTCGAATATATCCACTTTCCAATGCAGAGCGGAAGCAATCGCATCCTAAAAGCGATGCGTCGCCCGTACACCATCGAAAAGTTTAAGAGTATTATCGCCGAGCTACGAAAAGTACGCCCAGACATGTATATTTCAACGGACATCATTGTAGGCTTCCCTGGGGAAACTGACGAAGATTTCGAGCTGACTCGCCAAGCTTTTGAAGAAGTTGGTTTCGATATGGCCTATTTATTTAAATACAGTGTTCGCCCGGGCACCACAGCCGAACCATTGGGCGATTCAATTACCAAAGAACAAAAAGAGGAGCGCAATCAGATCCTCCTCGAAATTCTTAGACAATGTTCACTCGCACGAAACGAATCTCTCATTGGTCAAAATGAGGATGTTCTGTTCGAGGGACCCGCTAAAAAGGGCGAGGATATGTTTGTTGGGCGCACTGCGGGGAATCGCGTGGTCATTGTCAAAGCCAGTCCGCGCTTAATCGGCCAAATCGTGCCAGTTCGTTTCACCCGAGTCACAGCCAGCACTTTGTTTGGTGAACTTGTGCTTGAAGGTGTGGAAACGGAAGTGAATGAGGCAACGGTCGTTGGCCTCTGAGCTATAAAGGTACCATAAACATCGTTTAGACATTAGTCGAATCCCTGCATTCATCAATCCTCTGCCTCAAACGCCTCAAGGATCGATTCGATCGATCGGATTGATTGCGGGGGGAAAAAGCTGTTGATCTTATGAATCACTTGTTGAATCAACCCGTCTGGACACGATGCCCCGCCGGTTAATAAAATACGCTTTGGCTCAGATGCTGCGTTTAGGAAGGGTCGTACAATTTCCCCTTCCGTGTGTACCCCATTTAAGTGGTACGGAAAGATATAATGCCGTATTTTGTCTAAGGTTAGTATATTGGCTTCGGACTGAATATAATGCGCTTTTTCACCAAAACGCTGCTCGCATACACGATGGAGCTGAAAGGTGTTTGAACTGTTTTTACCACCCACAACCAGCGCTGCATCGATTGGCTGTTCAACCGCTTTTTGGAGCGCGTCTTGATTCACTTGAGTCGCATAACAGAGTGTATCACCTTTACCTTTCGACCATAAATGGTCGGCCACCTGCGCTTCACCATAGCACTGCACCATGAATTCGCGAAGAAATTCGATAATAGTGAGCGTCTCATTGCGAAGTAAGGTGGTTTGATTCACTACTGCCAATTTCTGTAGATCTTTCTCCGGGTCGAAGCCTTTCGAATATAAGCCTTTAAAAGATTCTTCAAACAATCGATTTTTTTCAAAACCTTGTGCCTGAATGACTTCTGTTAAAAGTCTAGCATGCTCCATATTACGAATCATCAGGGCTGGGCCATAGCTAGAGCTATTCGAAAAAGTCGCCTTGGTTTCTTCGTGCTCTGACTTTCCGTGGATGATCACCGTAAAACCTTCTCTAGCATAACGTCGCGCAGCCTTCCAAACCTTCTCCACTAGCATACAGGTAGCATCATTCTCTCGAATGCTTATCCCACGACGTATTAAACGGACTTTATCTTCATTAGTTGCACCAAATGCAGGGATGATGACAACATCATCCGTAGTTAGCTGATTCCAAATTGCATTTGGACTCTCTGGGCTTGAGGCGAAACTTCCATCAAGGCAAAGAGGTAAGCCTTTGTCGGTCTGCAAGTAACGAATCCCACGCGCCAGCAAATCCTCATTTACAAAGGGATTATGGATCAACTCACTGAGCATAAAAACCCGTTTCGTTGGGTTAGCTGCGACGGTCTCGTAAGCACGCTCAATCGCGTTTTGAACACCGAGACAAAATCCAAAATGGCTCGGAATCACATAACTCACTGCTCCAAAATCCAGCAATGCGGGCGCACCAGAAGTTTTTTCTTTGGTGCGTCGCGCCGCTTTGATTGCACGGCATAGTTTACTTTGATACAATTCTTCTGATTGCTGATCTACATAAATATCACGATTCCGCTCTTTGGGAGTTCGGAATCGATAGATATATTCGGTTTCGGTGGAATCTAAATATGGTATTCGAACCAAATCAGGCTCAATCGTCTGTAAAACTTCGGCAAGTAATGGCGAAACGTTCAACTGACCATTTGTCGACTCTGTTTGGATCTCATCCAAGCTGCAATAACGCCCGTTCTCAATAATTGCATCACTTTGAAGCACGCAATAAATTAACAATGATTGATCCGTCGTCGTTTGCTGGTTCAATAAATGCGCTTTGCTAGCGACACCGGTTATCGATTTGATACGATCCTCCGAGAACGGACACATCTCCTCAGCTTTACTTGTATATATCGGTTCAGCGCACTGCTCAGCATCGATACGTACCAATAAACGATTGCGCCGATCAAACACGAGTAATACCGAAAGAGATTCTTCTCGATTTTTCATATAGCTAAGTCATTTACCAGCAACTATATCCAGTTAAAAATAATTGATTTTTCTATTTCCGGATTTAGACTGTGATATACTGGGCAATTGTTGGCTGCAATTTCTACTTGCCACTTTTGATCGTCATTTAGTGCAGTAGGCAGCCACACCTCGGTTGTTAATTTCGCAATGCGACGGGGTAAATTTGTC
>CAZIMR010000159.1:0-4136 GCA_964540215.1 uncultured Puniceicoccaceae bacterium | reverse complement strand
CCAATTCATTTTTCGCATTCCACAGATCTGCACTCTGGTTTTTGAGAAAATCATGACGTTCCTTCAAATCTGTATATTCACTAATCGCATCGAGGTTCACCGGGCCCATATTTGCAATACGGCTCTTCAACTCAGACACTTCCTCCTCGATCACACTCCAATTCGTGCCATCCATCTCCGCAAGTTCTTCTTCGGTCGGGTCACGGCGCTCATGCTTCGGCTGAGCGGCGAGCTTGTCGGGGTCATCCAGTTCGTCCAGATTTACGCGTTTATCAAACTCGACATTGCCCTCCCAGAGCTCGGCCTTCCAGTCGACGCGTGCCAGTTCGATTTGGTATTCGTCCTGAGCTGAACCTTCGATAAAACCGATCTGTGAGCGCTCTTCGGCAAGGCGGATTTCAAGACGGGTCAACTCTTGATCAAAAGTTCGACCTTCATTGCGACGCCCAGAAAGACCGCCATCAATTCCAGCAATCATCGCATCCATTTCTTTAATCGCTGCTCGGTCTTCGGACAACTGCCCGGCGGCCACCTTTAAGGTCTTATCAAGTTCGAGGCTTTTTTCAGATTCCTGAGCCCCGCTGCCCTTGAGTTGGCTAATCTGCTCATTGATTGTATCAATTTCCTGATTACGACGGATGATACGATTATGTAAGCTAGCGGTCTCGCGCTGTACTTCTCCGAGAACGCGATCAACCGATTCAAGACGTTGCTTCTTCTCTGCTAATTCAAGGCGGACGTCTGCCAACGCTTCGCGCTTTTGGTCACGAGTCTCACGGGAATGTGCAATCGCATCTTCCAAATCAGTGCCATTCTGGCGCTCTTCGAGCAAGCCTTGGTCGGCGGCGGCGAGCTCCTGCTTCGACTCTTCCAGGTCTTGCACTGAGTCACTGTGATGCGCATCGAGTCGTTCCAGCTCTTCCTCACTCTTATGATGAGAGCGGGCATTTTGCTCAACTTTCTGCCCCTGGTTACGCTCTTCCGCGACCAATCCAGAAACTTCACTGGCGAGTTCGCTCAGGCGTTGCCGCTGCTCCTCAACCGAAGCTTCAGCGTCATGCCGCTGATCTTCTAGAGTGGTAGATTGCTGGCGCAAAGTGTTGAGCTCCTTGCGTTCGGTGTCGATTTCGCTGCGAAGCTTACGAATATCAGACTCACGCCCAATCACACTGGAGGACTTCTTGCCAGAAGTTCTTCCACCATGAATCAAACCACGGCAGTCAATGATTTCACCATTTTGAGTCGCCACCAGCAGGAAGTTGAACTCCGGGTGCGCCTTCCAGAATCGAACAAAATCCTCAAGGCTTTCGGCAAAATAACAATTGGTCAGCAAACGTGAAACGGCCTCGCTGAGATTGGAATCGCGCGCAAGCACAACTGAAGCGGCTGGCACGACTCCGTCTGGCAGCTTCACGCCAGGCAGCTTACTAGAGCCGGACTCTAGGTTGACCTGCAGGCAGGCACGCCCGAGTTGATCCGCCTCGAGCTTCTCAATCACTGTGAGCGCTTGTTTCGGATCACCAATAAATAAGGCTTCCGCCGCCTGACCGAGTAGAGCCTGCAGGGCACTGCTGTAAGCAGGCTGCACTTTCAGCTCTTTGGAAATAATCGAAATACTGTCTTTTGCCACGAGGTCGCCGAGTTTATCGCCGAGGATCGCCTTCGCACCTTCGCCAAATCCTTCGAACTTGGCCTGCAAGTCCTCAAGCACATTGAGCTGAGCAGTCTTACGCGCAATGCCTCGGTCCTGTTCCTGAATCTGTTCCTGCATCGTGCGGAACTGCTGGAAAATCGCCTTTGAATCGATGCGGGCCTTCTCTAGCGAAACCTCACTGGATTGTTGCTCCTCACGGCGCTTAGCCAACATTCGTTGAATATCGGCATGCCCCTTTTCTAGAACGACGATCTCTTCCTTCAACGTCAAAAGTGTCTCCGTCAACGCGGCGTGTTTAACCTGATAAGTCTTTAAGTCAACTTCGAGCGTGGTGCACCGCGAGCGGGTCCGATTAATCCGATTCTCGGCCTGCAGCACCGCTTGTCGACGCTGTTGCAGTTGCGTCTCCATCTCACCGAGTTGCTCTTGAGAATTAACTAATTCTGAATTGCGGTCTCGAAAGATACGATCGGAGTCATCCACCACATCGCTCTGTAGTTGTTTATTCTCGGACTCACTCCGAGCACGCGCTGCTAATTCGTTTTGCTGCGCTTCGAGGCCTTGAATCTCTTTTTGATATTCCGCAATACGTGCTTCCAAGTCCTTGATGCGAATTGCCGAGAACTCCGCCTGATTCTCGGAATTTTCTTTTTCAGAGCGCAGATTAAACACGCGCTGCTGCAGCTCCTGCATATTGTCGTACAATTCGGTACGGGCGCTTTTCTGCGTCGCCAGTGCTGCTTCATCAGCGGCCATCGATTCGGTGTGCGCCTCGAGCTTTTCACGTAGCTCATTCGCGCGTACTGCGACCGCATCAATCGAGCCTTTTAAGGCGCTGAAGCGATACGAGCTAAACGCCAAATCCAAGTGAGTCAGACGGTGCTTAATGCGCTGATAGCGCAACGCTTTACTGGCTTGTCGCTTGAGCGAGCCAATTTGCCGGCTGACCTCCTCGATCACGTCGGTGACCCGAGCTAGATTGGCATCGACGAGCGAGAGCTTATTAAGCGCCTCCTTGCGTTGCGCTTTGTAGAGTGTAATACCCGCAGCCTCTTCGAAAATAGTGCGACGTTCGCCGGGGTTCGTTGATAGAATCTGATCGATCTGACCCTGCAGCATAAACGAGTAAGACACGCGACCCACCCCAGTATTAGCGAACAAGCGTTGAATGTCCTTCAAGCGCGAGACCTTACCATTGATATAATAATCACTGCCGCCATCGCGCGACACGCGGCGCGCGATCTCGACTTCATTAAAGGCAGTGCCAAGTTCTGCTTCGCAATCGGTAAACGTTAGCGAAACCTCGCAGGTTGGCAGGCCTTTGCGCTTATCGGTACCCTCAAAAATGACGTCCTGCATGGACGCACCGCGCAGTGCTTTCGCACTCTGCTCGCCCAGCACCCAACGAATCGCATCAACGATGTTACTCTTGCCGCAACCATTCGGACCAACGACAGCAGTTACCCCGCGGCGCAGATCGAGGCGCGTGCGATCGGCAAAACTTTTAAAGCCACTGATGACGATCTCTTTGAGGTACATGAATACTAAATATGGACAGCTAAGGGTGGGGTAGAAAAGTTCTAGAGAATCACCCAGAGCGAGGCTCGCAACCCTAAAAGATACCAGAGAAATAGTTGCTAGATGCAGCGCATCGACCCATATTGGCTCCAACCATCATTCTTCCCAATTCTTATGCCTGAATCACCACAATGCTCCCGCGACGAATGGCCGACCAAAGCCTATAAAGATCTCAATTTCTTAAATAGTGATGACGCCCGCAATATTCGGGTGCTCTGCGAAATGACTGAGCCTGGGCTGCGCTTCGCAGAGGAAAAAATCAAAGACACGATCGTGTTATTTGGCTCTGCACGTATTATGCCCATTGATGTCGCGCAGGCTAGACTCGAGGACGTACAACGCGCCATCAATGATCCCGACCACCTCAATGCCGACGAAAAGCACGCGCTGCACCTCGCGCAAAGCGCAGTAAAATCAGCGCCTTACTATCAGATGGCAGTCGAACTCGCCGAAGAGCTCACCAAATGGTCGATGAGCCTGCCAGAGAAAGACCAACGCCGTTTCATCATCTGCTCTGGCGGCGGCCCGGGAATCATGGAAGCCGCCAATCGCGGCGCTCATAATGTCGGCGGCAAATCAATCGGCCTCGGCATTAGCCTGCCTTTTGAGCAAGGCGTGAACGAATACATCCCCGTGAATCTACAGTTCGAATTCCACTATTTCTTCGTCCGTAAATACTGGTTTATATTGCTGGCGAAGGCCTTGGTCGCCTTCCCTGGCGGATTTGGCACCATGGATGAGCTGTTCGAGATACTCACACTGGTGCAGACTGGCAAAGTCAAAGACGCCCCGCCAATCGTGCTATTTGGCAGTGATTTTTGGAACAGCGCGGTCAACTTCGAAGCGCTGGTCGAATGGGGCACGATCTCACCCGCAGACCTAGATTTATTTAAAGTGGTCGATA
>CAZIMR010000158.1:0-4159 GCA_964540215.1 uncultured Puniceicoccaceae bacterium | reverse complement strand
GCCACTCACGGTGATATTGTTACTAACATACCAGTATGCTTCTGCTTCTAGGCCATAGTGATCGGCATTATCTTGATTATCCGTGAAGTAGCGGAAGAAGCCACCGGCACCGTCGGAGTCGCGAAGTTGAGCATCGCTGCGGTCCAGATAGAAAAGTGTTAGCTTAGTCTCGACTTTGCCTTCGAACCACTGGCTGTTAAGACCGAGTTCGTAGTTCCACAAGGTTTCGCTGTCATAGGTGGAGGGGTCGTCCACGGCACGGAAGGCGCCAGTATTGACTCCGCCTGCTTTATACCCACGTGTGACACTGGCGAAGAGCATTTGCTCGTCTGTTAAGTCATGTTCGAGGGTTATTTTACCGCCCCATAAATTGTCTTCGATTCCATCATTTCCGGAATCTAGAAGGTCTGGTATTGTGTTAAAGTCCAGGTCGGAGTTGTCGAGTGTGAGTGACTTGAAATCAACTTCATGGCGTTCATAGCGTAGCCCGACGATGAGGCGTGTGCGCTCGGAAAAATCGTGTGCGAATTGTCCATAAATTGCATAGGTTTTCGAGTCATAGTCGGATGTGACCTCGGCATTGTCAGCGAAATCGAAATCCTCATAGAGGATATGGCTGTCCTCCTCAACTTGATGGTAGTAGAGGCCAACAGTCCAGCGGTCGATGAAGCCCAAGGCATCTGACTTATCTTTGGAGTCGAAACGAAGCTCTTCTGAAAAAACATCACGCTCACGGTCAAGGGAGAGCATGCCAGAGTAGCCGCTATCTGCTGGTATGGGTGCGCCAAATCCGGCTCCCCAGTCTGAGTCGTAACTATAAAGTGAGTCTGTATCTGTGCAGCTTGTGATAGTAGTGAAATCGACATTGTCGAGTCCGGTCCATATGCCGCGAATGCTGCCGGCGACAGTTTCCTGTTGGTCTCGACCAGGCTCATCGGAGTATGTGTCGAATCCAGTATTGCCGAGGGAGAACTCATCGTAGCCGTTGTCAACATTCGCATAAAGAAGGGTGCCGTCCCACTGCCAATCTTCGTTGGCGAGCCAGCGGAGCTTGAAGCGGGTGGTGAGCTCGTCGCGCCGATTGGTATCGTCCTTGCCTAGATGCTTGTTATCGCGAAAACCATCTTGGTTGAGCTGATGAAGCGCCAGACGGAAGGTGAGTTTTTCGGGATCACTCTCGATAATGGGTCCACCCACGGCGAGTCCGCCTGCGACGAGACTATCTTCACCGAAAGTGCCTTCGACTTGACCTGTCCAGTAAGGCGTCGGATCATTGGTGACGATGCGAATCACGCCGCCCGCTGCATTAGCACCGAAAGCGCCCGCTTGTGGTCCGCGCAGTACTTCGACTTGTTGTACGTCAAATAGATTGCCGACCGTGCCTAGGCCTGTGAGGTCGAGGTCGTCGATTAAAAAGCGTACGGCAGAGTCGGGTGTTTCGCCTTCGAATTGCGAGTTTTCACCAATACCACGGATTTGAATGTAGCGTGGGCGAGAGCTGCCGCCGGTCCATGTGAGATTGGGGATCGCGTTGACGATGTCCTCAAAGTGCTGGGTGCCATTGGTCGCGAGGCGGGCCTGATCGATCACAGTCACGCTGGCAGTGGTACTTTGTAGTTCGGATTCCCATAGAGTGCCGGTGACGACAGTGCTCGGAAGCGCGATGGCTTCTGGCTCGGTGCTCGAAAGAGCCTCCGTGGCGGATTGCGCATGTAAGCCAGCCGTGCTGGCAGCGATGGCGAGTATTGTTGGTATGTATTTCATTTGGATCTCAATCAGTGTTGTTTGAGATCCGGCCTCTGGCGGCGAAAAGTGGGATCATGCATCCAGCATGCTCCCTTCCTTTTCCTACGCCGGTGTCAACCGGATCAGGTTCGAAGGGATCATTTCTGTGCAGTTGCAAGGAAATATCTCAGACCCAGACTAGGTCACCCCTAAGGAAGACCTTGAGCAAAAAAGATTGGCTGCTGCCTTGTCAACCTAGAATTAGAAAAGAGTACAGCTACGGGGTAAATTTATCGCGGCTATGGCCTTGTTGTAGAGACGTCTCGCGTCGCCTGCCAGTCCGCGTCGCACTCGTGAGCCTGACGGGGTGCGCAACGATAGTATGCAATCTCAAATAGAATAAGAGCTTACGGCTATGCTGTTGAGTTAAACAAACACGTAGCCGATCAAGGCTAGCAACAGGATCAGTAATAGTACCGACAGGCTATATCGTTCTTGTTGAGTCAAACGCATTTAAGTATTAGATTGTATTGCTGCAGACACGACAAGGTTTGAATTTAACGGGGGACCTAGTTTTATATGCTTGTGAGCGTTTGTTATAGACCCTGTATGGTGACGCTTTTCTTGGTCGCTTTGCTGGGCAGGAGGCTTAGTTTTAGGTCGTATCGAAGTGACGAAAAGAAATTAAATTGAGTGCGGCCGAATCGATACATTTTTCTTTAATCATGGAGTTGTATAATGAGGCCAATAAAGCCTTGTTCTGGGGCGCTGAATTGCCTTATTTTTTTAATGTCGGGCTATGGTCCGATAGTCGTGTTTCGCAGGCCTTGCGATTGGCGATCCAGTATTCCCCTGATCACTTGACAAAGGCCACCGAGTTACCAGTTGCCGACTAATATTGTCCTTATGAAATTGTTCTATCCACTAATTAATATTCTGCTGCTATCTACCGTATTCTTGACCGGGTGCGTTACGTTGAAGCCCACCCGCTCTTCGGGGGACTTTGTGCGATCGATTCATTTCTCACCACTCGACTCGTTTAGTTACGATCGGACAGTCGTCTCGGGCATGACTTATAGAAAACTTGATGAGGCAGAGCTAAACACATGGTCGGAGCAGGTACTCACAAAAGAGCTGCGTGCGCGTGGCTTTGAGGCGGTTGAATCGACTGGCGATTTTTATGTCGTCGTGAAGTGGCATAAGCAGATCAGTAGTTACGCTGGCATGTTTGACTCTGTCGATGGCCCGACTTCGACCATGCATCGGCGCCACGATGACAGATCTTTAACTGCAGTTCGTATCTCACTCACTGTGGAGATCCATGATTCGACCACTAACGAGATTTTCTGGCTCGCGGAGTTGCCCAATGCTTTTGACGCGGTCCAGTATTCGGAGGCGCGTGTGAGGCTATCCTTAAGTCGGGCGATTCAACAATTCCCTGAACGTATCGAGAAGGATCCTAACTTACCAAATATCGAGTAGCAGCGTCTAGAGCTCATCTAAGAAGCGCTGGATGGCGACGGCCGTTGCCTCGGGTGCCTCTAAGTGTGGCATGTGGCCCGCATCAGGTATTTTGATCCACCGCGCTGGTGGCAGTGCATGCTGCATACGCTCCGCGATCGTGCAGTATTTTAAGTCTTGCTCGCCGCTGATCAATAGAGTCGGGCACTGCAGTTGACTCAGCTGTGGCCAAAGGTTGGGGCAGGCCGCCTGACCAAATTGCTCGACGCTCGTTGCCAGTCCTGCGGCGGTATGTTGCTGTCGATGTTGCTGCATCCTCGCTCGCCAGTCCGCACGTATCTGTTGCTGACTGCGGATGATCGGCGTTTGTTGCCAAAACTCAAGGAAAGTGGGCACGCCTTCGCTGATGATTCGTTGGGCGAGGGCAGTATCCTTGGTGGCGCGGGCGATGCGTTCCGCGTGGTCTTCGATGCCGGGGTTGGCGCTGATGAGTATCAAGGCATCCCAGTGCTTAGGATTATCGATGGCATGCAGGAGCGCAGCACGTGCACCCATCGAATAGCCAAGCAGAATACTGGAAGCTGAGCGTGCGTCGCTGGAAAAATGGGGGAGGCGGGCAGTTGCGAATGCCTGCACCAGTTCGCGCGTTGCTTCGGGGCTGCAGTTGAGTGAGGGCTCTGGGCCATGGCCAGGGAGGTCTGGGCAGGTCCATGTATTGGCCGAACCGCAAAGTGGCGAGAACTCCGCAAAGTCCTCGCCACATCCGGTAAACCCATGCAGGGCAAGAATCTGTGCCTGTTTATTCAGCAGTTTTGATGCTGATGATCGTTTGATCTTCGACTGGTTTGTCGCCAGCGCCTTTTTTCACGCCTTCGAGCGCATCGACGACATCCATGCCGTTGACGACTTCACCGAAGATGGTGTGGCGCATGTTGAGCCAAGGAGTCGCCACTGTAGTGATAAAGAACTGGCT
>CAZIMR010000157.1:241-4210 GCA_964540215.1 uncultured Puniceicoccaceae bacterium | reverse complement strand
CATACTTCCACCAACCACGGCATGTAAGCGATCCACACCCAACGAATCGAGTAATAGGCTCTGCGCTTTGACCATATCGTGCACGGTCAATTTCGGAAAATCTAATCGATAGCGCTCGCCAGTTTCTGGGTTGATTGAATACGGACCAGACGAGCCAGAACAGCCACCCAGTGAATTTGAACAAATGACAAAATAGCGCGACGTATCAATCGGCTTGCCTGGCCCAACGGCAAAATTCCACCAGCCCGACTTACGCTCATCCATACTGTGCACCCCTGCACAGTGATGATTTCCACTGAGCGCATGGCAAATGAGGATCGCATTATCCTTAGCCGCATTGAGATGGCCGTAAGTCTCATAACGCAAAGTCAGCTCAGGGATGGTCCCGCCCGATTCGAAGTGAAACGGTTCGTGAGAAACAAAATCCTGATACTCGACAAAGCCAACGTCTCCCTCTTCAGGAGAAGCTTGTGGCGCTGCTTCGGAATCATTCATAGCTCAATAGTCAAAGTGGATGCTCCAAACAGAGCCAGTCTAAATGCAGCGCCTCATATGCGAGTGTTGCAACTCAGAGAAACTAAAATCCTTTAATTTTGAAGAGTCCAGTCACACTGGCGTTATCGTGAATGCGCTTGATACCTTCACCCAGCAATGCCGCAACACTGAGGACTGTAATCGGCACACCATCACGCTGTTCCACTGGAGTCGTATCGGTCGTAATCAAACGGTCGAGCAAACCATTGGCAATACGCTCATAGCCCATTTCATTGAGCACACCGTGACTGACCGCAGCCATCACGCTCTTGGCGCCGTTCTTTTTGAGCAACTCGGCAGCCGCACACAAAGTGCCCGCAGTCTCAGTCATATCATCGATCAGAAGAATGTCGCGCCCGTCCACATCCCCCACCATTGAAACCGCTTCAACGGTCTCGGCCGACGTTCGACGTTTCGCGATAAAGCCAAGTGGCACATCGAGCATACCCGCATACGCGGATGCCATCTTCATCCCCCCCACGTCGGGAGAGAAGAGCGTCAAATTAGTGGTATCGATATCCTTCAGATACTCGAACAGAACCGGCGATGCGTAGAGATGATCGACGGGGATATCGAAGAAGCCCTGAATCTGCTGAGCGTGCAGATCGACCGTCAATACACGAGTCGCCCCCGCGGAGACTAGTAGGTTGGCAACCAGTTTGGAAGTAATCGGCACACGTGGCTGATCTTTACGATCCTGACGGGCATATCCGTAAAAAGGAATCACAGCGGTGATGCTACTCGCCGACGCACGGCGGGCCGCGTCAATCATGATGAACAGCTCCATCAGATACTGATTGGCAGGATTACAAGTGGACTGGATAATAAAAATATCCGCACCACGGATGTTCTCGTTAATTTGAACGAAGCTCTCCCCATCGGGAAAACTCATGACCGTCGCATCGCCGAGAGGCACATCCAAATAATCGCAAATATCTTTCGCTAATTTCGGGTTGGAATTGCCGCAGAAAATTTTCAGAGAGTTCTCTTTCATATCAATTATTCACTTGTGCCACATTCAGGCAGAGACTCGACTCTTTTTTCTAATTTATCGAATCTTTTGAAAAGATCAGGGAGCCGCCGCTGTAAAACAGCAACCCGATTATAGAGCATCAGCGGTTCAGCATTGGGACCACGCACCTTCTCTTTGGGCTCAAGCGAGCGTGGAACACCTGTTCGACCAGCAATCATCGCACCCGAGCCGATCTTTAAATGGCCTGCCACACCAGCTTGCCCTGCAAGCACGACCCCGTCGCCCAACACGGTGCTACCAGCGATGGCGACTTGAGCAATGATTAAGCAATGCTTACCAATACGTACATTGTGCGCAATCTGCACCAAATTGTCAATTTTGGTGCCTGAGCCAATTACAGTAGACCCAAAGCGCGCGCGATCAATCGTGGTATTTGCACCCACATCGACATCCGCCTCCGTCACCACATTGCCAATTTGAGGAACACGCTGATGCGCGCCGTCGATAAATTCATAGCCGTAGCCATCGGAACCAATGACACAGCCGGATTGAAGCCGATTACGCGCTCCGATAACACAGTAATCCCCAATCACTACTTGCGAGAACACATGCGACTCATCCCCCACTTTGGCATATTTACCGACGCAAACATGTGCTTCGAGCACTGCAGCACCAACGACAGCGCCTTTGCCAATGCAGCAAAACGGACCAATGGATGCGTCCGGCGAGACGATGGCATCGCCATCAATAAAAGCAGTCGAATGTACGCCGGGCGCAGGTTGAGGCTGTAAGCTCTTCTCCATGTCGCGACACAACAGCGCGAGCGCATAGGATGGATTATCCAGCTTGATGTATAGCTGTCCCGGCTTCGGTGTTTCCGTATAATCACGCGGCAGGAGCAGTACCGAGGCAGCCGAGGACGCGACAGCATCACGATACTTGGAGTTACCCAAAAAGGACAAGTCGCCTGCCATCGCTTCGGCAAGTGAGGCGATTCCAGCGATTTCGCCTTGATATTCACCAGCAAATTCCACGTCGTCACCGACGAGTTCGAAGATGCGTTGTATGGTGTATGAAAATGACATATTGAATATAAAGCAAAAAACCCTGTCCTTAGCGAGAACAGGGTTTTTGAAGATTGAAATTTATTACGGATTTATTCGCTAGCATTCAAGACCGCGATCACCGCGTCGGAGATCTCAAGATGCTCCGCAGCAAAGACCACTGTATTGATCGGCACAACCAAGTCGATGCCCTTGTCTATAGCGACTTGCTTCACTGCTTCCACGGCCTTCTCCTGCAGTGGTGCAAGCTCTACTTTTTGCCCTTCTTGAGCGAGTTGCTGTGCCTGCTGGCGGAACTGCTGAAACTCGCCTTGTGCGGCTTGAAGTTGAGCCTGTAGGCCCACGATTTCTGCTCTCGCTTCAGCCTTTGCTTCGTCGCCGAGAGCAGGGTTCTTTACCTTTGCTTCAGCCTCGCGACCGATTGTCGCGATCGATTCAATATTAGCCTGCATTTTCTTCATCTCCTCCTCAACCGGAGCAACAGAGCCCTTGACCTTCTCGACCGCAGCTTGAAAAGCAGTGTAATCATTCAGGATACGCTGCACGTTGACCGTAGCGACGACTGCAGTCTTCTGAGCGAAGAGGCCGACTGCGCAAAAGATAGACGCTAGAAATAGAGTAGTTATTTTTTTCATAAATATATAATTGAGGGTTTTGTGTGATGATGCAAGCAACACTAAAAGCGTGTGCCAAAAGAAAAATTAAACTGTGCGCCTTTATCTTCGGCGTTATCAGCAACTTTGAGTGGGAAACCTAAATCGAGCTTCAGCGCAGAACCCATTAGCATGATACGCGCACCGACACCCCAATTTGAGGCATAACCTGAAGGACTAAAGTCATAATCGGACTCATTAACAAAGCCCCAATCATAGAAAGCAACTAGCCCTAAAGGTTCCGCAAGTCGGAAACCATATTCAAAAGAAACCATTCCATAGGAGTTTCCGCCAACGGCTTCTTCTTGGTCATCTAAGTCACGAGGGCCAACGCCACGGTGCTCGAAACCACGTAAACTATCAGGACCACCCAGGTAGAATCGATCATAGAACGGCACATCATCGCTGTTTCCATACGGCGATGCAGTGCCAATGCGCCCAAGAATAGAGAGCGTTTGGTCGTATTTATCAAAGGTGGGGATGAAGTGCGCGGTGCGCGCCTCTAGCTTGAGATAATTTACATCACCACCAATCCCAGCCAACTCTGAGGAGAGCGAAGTGCGGTTACCACTACGCGTGAATATCAGTGAATTTCGAGTGTCGCGAAGCAGCGATAAGCCGATCTTCGACACGACATCGGTCTCACCATCGGCAGCTTGATAGACATCAGCGATACCGTCGTTTGGACGTGAACCGTCCGAATTATCGCCACCCAGAGCAGGCCCAAAATCCACATCAAAAATTT
>CAZIMR010000157.1:0-231 GCA_964540215.1 uncultured Puniceicoccaceae bacterium | reverse complement strand
AAAATATTAGCGAAGCCATCATTTGTGTCTGGATATGTCCCCTTATCCACATCGAAAATCTCAACCATTTCAAATCGATAGGACATACGTGCTTCGACCAACTCGAACAGACGACGGCGAAGGTAGAGTTCAAAGCCAGTGCGCAGCTCATTATAATCACTACTGTTATAGTCCGACTCAGTGCGGAACAGCTCGACCCCAAAGGCCAAACGCTGCTCAAACAGCCAAGGC
>CAZIMR010000156.1:0-4213 GCA_964540215.1 uncultured Puniceicoccaceae bacterium | reverse complement strand
TGCATCGAGTGCGAGCTTACGATCGCCACCCTTGTCGAGTGCGATGAACCATTGATCCATTGCCCGGAAAATCACGGGCGTTTTGGAACGCCAGCAATGCGGGTAGCTGTGGGTGATGGTCTTCTTGGCAATCAGTGAGCCGTTTTGAGCGGTGATCTTAAGGACGCCACGGTTGGCTTCGCTGATTTTACCGTCTTCGAGCACAGAGAGGCCAACCAGTTCGGCGGGCACTTGGCCATCGTCGACGTAGCAACCGTTGTCATCGAGTGGGCAATACACTTCGATACCGTTGTTGATACCAGTGATGTAGTCATCTTGACCGTGGCCAGGAGCTGTGTGCACGCAGCCAGTGCCACTCTCAGTGGTGACGTAGTCAGCAAGTAAGATGGGGCTGGCGCGGTCGATGAATGGGTGACGCGCTTCGACCTTTTCCAGCGCGCTGCCGAGGAAAGTACTGATCGTTTCAGCACCTTCGAGATTGCAGGCTTCGATGACTGCATCGCGCAGTGCAGTCGCGACGATGAGTGTGCCTTGATTGCTGGTCTTGATTGCACTGTACTCGATCTTTGGATTCACTGAGACTGCCATGTTGGCAGGTAAGGTCCATGCAGTCGTGGTCCAGATGAGCACCGAAGCAGGTGCTTCGAGCGCGAGTGTCTTGAGTGCTTCAGGAGAGAGCGCCAGTTTTACGTAAATGGACACACTTTTGTGGTCGCGGTACTCGATCTCGGCTTCAGCCAACGCAGTTGCGCAAGGGATGGACCAGTAAACGGGCTTCTTGCTTCGATAAACGATGCCTTTCTCGACAAAGCTGGCGAACGTTTCGAGTTCAGTCGCTTCGTAATCTGGGTGGATCGTCCAATATTCATTGTCCCAATCGGCCAAGACTCCGAGGCGTTTAAACTGCTCACGCTGGCTCAAACGGTATTTATCGGCGAATTTGGCGCAGGCTTCACGTACTTCGAGTGCGGTGTAGTCGGTGCGGCCCGTCTCTTGCAGTTCACGCGATACTTTGTGTTCGATCGGTAGGCCATGACTGTCCCAGCCTGGTATGTATGGAGCATTGTAGCCCTGCATCCACTTAAAGCGTAAAATGGTGTCCTTCAACGTCTTGTTGAGGGCGTGGCCGAGGTGTAGGTCGCCGTTGGTAAAGGGTGGGCCGTCGTGTAAAATGAAGCTCGGACCCGCGGCATTCTTAGCTTGGATTTTGCCGTAAAGGTCGAGTTTTTCCCAGTGCTCAATTCGAGCGGGCTCGCGTTCCACGAGATTACCTCGCATCGGAAAAGCGGTTTCTGGAAGGTTGAGCGTATTTTTGAGGTCTAGAGTCATGATTAAGAGACCGAGGGCCATGTAAAAACGCGGCAGTGTGTTTTTTTGACTTATCAAGTCAAGCACACAGAATTTTCTCGCAGATCTTTGGCTTTCACGTTAGTAAGATCGCACTCAATTTGGTACCTGCAGTACCTTTTTTATAATTTAATGACATTCGCACTTATTAGTCTTCCGTATTCCGATTTCCCACTATGGGCACTTTTAATAGTTATACTGGTGGGATTTGTCGCGCTGGCTTTCGGTGGTGATTGGTTGACCGATGGTGCCGTGGCGATTTCGAGTAACTTGCGGATCAATCCAGTGGTCATCGGCCTGAATGTGGTGTCGATTGCGACCTCGATGCCGGAAATGGCGACCTCGCTGATGGCTGCGGAGGACAATCCCGGTATTGCATTGGGCAATATCCTAGGCAGTAACATCGCCAATATCGGGCTGATTCTCGGTGTCGCGGCAATTATCTCTCCCCTGCAGATTAATTTACGCCTAATTCGCCGGGAGGTGCCGATTCTGATTTTGGTCACATTGTTATTTGCCGTTTTTGCGCTGGGAGGTGGATTTCATCGTTTTGAGGGCATGGTCTTGCTCGGACTGACAGTCGCCTATTTAGTTTATATGGTGCGTGGTGCCAAACAGCAGGATTCCCAAGCAGTTGTAGATGAATTCGCCGAAGGCGCAGGGCGGGTGATACAGAAACCAACGGGGGTCGCTTTGTTCATTATTGCGCTGGGGGCTGCAGCGTTGGCATTCGGGGCGAATTTGCTGGTTGCTTCAAGTGTCGAGATCGCCACTCGAATGGGAGTCAGTGAGCTGTTTATTGGTCTCTCAATCGTTGCGATTGGCACCAGTTTGCCAGAGTTGGCCGCTTCGATTGCTGCGGTGCGCGCGGGCCATGGCGATTTGTGTGCTGGCAATATAGTCGGCTCTAACTTGTTTAATATGCTGCTGATAGGGGGTGGTGTATCGGCTTTTACCGGCATGGATGTGCGTGATGAATTGCTGTTGATCGAGTTCCCCGCACTCGTGCTACTATCAGTGCTGCTTTTGTGGATTTTTAAGAGTGGTCATATCGTCAACCGTCGTGAGGGTGTGTTCTTGCTTTTCCTATACTTTGCGATCCTGTCCATTTCTGGCCTGTCTCAATTCGGCTATCTTTTTTAACCAATTCTATACTTACATTTCAACGCATCACTTATGTCTGATCCCTATCAACCAGTAGTCCTCATCATCCGCGACGGGTGGGGGGAGAACCATAATTCGGAGCAAGACTCCTACAACGCGGTAAAACTTGCCAAGACGCCTTGCGCAGATCGGCTCACCGCGGAGTGGCCTCGCACTGAGATCATGGCATGCGGACTCGATGTGGGCTTGCCAGTCGGCATCATGGGTAACTCCGAAGTCGGCCACCAAAACATTGGTGCAGGTCGCGTGGTGGATCAAGAGCTCGTCCGCATTAATAAAGGCATCGAAAGTGGCTCGGTGAAGGATAGTGTTACATTTAAAGCATCACTTGCTAATGTAAAGGCGCAGGGCACTGCGCTACACCTCATGGGCCTCGTATCTGACGCGGGTGTACACGCGATGCTGGATCACCTCTACGGCCTTATCCGTATCGCCAAAGATGAGGGCATTGAAAAACTCTACGTGCACGCCTTTACCGATGGTCGCGACACCGGCCCCTTTAGTGGCAAGCAGTTCATCAAAGAAGCTGAAGCGGAAATGGCGAAGATCGGTCTCGGTAAAATTGCATCGCTGTCTGGTCGCTACTGGGCGATGGATCGCGACAATCGCTGGGATCGTGTGCAACGTGCATACGACTGCCTCACGGGTCGCAACATCGAGACGACTGCGACTTCTGCCGAAGCGGGTATCCAATACCAATATGATCATCCTGAAACTGAAGGCACTAAAGGCGACGAATTTTGCCCGCCAACCGCGCTGCTCGATGAAAATAGCCAGCCAGTTGCGACCATTGCAAAAGGCGATTCTGTGATCTTCTGCAACTTCCGTGGCGATCGTCCACGTGAGTTGACGCGCGCCTTCATACAAGACGACTTCGATGGCTTTGATCGCGGCGAAAAGCTCGACATTCATTTCTCAACATTGAGTGAATACCAAAAGGGGCTTTGCGATAATATTATCTTCTTCAAGCCAGAGAAGATGAAGGATATTCTCCCCAGTTACATTTCCGATAAGGGCATCCCGCAGTTCCGCTGCGCGGAAACGGAGAAATTCCCACACGTTACATTCTTCTTCAACGATTACCGCGAAGAACCGTTCCCTGGCGAAGACCGCGCGCTCATCCCCAGCCGCAAAGATTGCGCGACTTACGATGAGAAGCCAGAGATGTCGGCCTATGGCATCCGTGACGCGGCGGTCGAGGCAATCAAGTCCGGCAAGTATGGCCTAGTCGTGGTCAACTTCGCAAATCCTGACATGGTTGGCCACACAGGTGTGATCGAAGCCTGCATTAAAGCATGTGAGATCGTGGATGGCTGCGTGCAAGACCTTCTTGATGCAGTCGATCAGATGAGCGGATATGCATTGATCACCGCCGACCACGGGAACTCTGATCAGCTCTGGAACCCTGAGAACGATGGCCCGCACACTGCGCATACGCTGAATCCAGTAGAGATCGTAGTTTACGGTGGCGGCAGTCAGGGGCGGGCGATTGCTGATGGCGGAGCACTGGGCGACATCGCGCCAACAATCCTCGAGCTGATGGGCCTCAAACAGCCTGAGTCGATGACAGGTAATTGCCTGCTCAAATAGAGCGGCCGCATTCTATTTACAAAGCCCGGTCGCCACTCAGTGGGAGGTCGGGCTTTTTTGTGGCGGATTCTGCTTAGGTTTACTTTTAAATTAGTATGAATAATTGACTAGC
>CAZIMR010000155.1:0-4256 GCA_964540215.1 uncultured Puniceicoccaceae bacterium | reverse complement strand
TGGTGGCGGATGGGCCTTTGTTTGAGTCTGAGGGTGGTGTGCGAATTATTGTCGATGGGCGGCCGCTCAAGCCTTTCCCCTATACGCATACTGGCATTGTTAAGGGTGATGGCAAATCGCTGGTGATTGCGATGGCAAGTATTGCTGCAAAAGTTTCGCGTGATCACGTGCTGCTTAAATTGGCTAAACAGTATCCGGAATATGGCTTTGAGCAGCACAAAGGCTATGGTACTGCGGTGCATCGAGCCGCCTTGCATGCGCATGGAGCGACGCCGATCCATAGAGCCTTATTCTTACGCAAAGTGTTGAATTTGCAGCAACCTGAACTTACTTCGATTAAAACCAATTTGATCTAATGGCGGCCTCTGATCTAGACAAAATAGCGCAGCGAAATGTGCGGGCTTTTACACTGTTTCGGATGTTTTTCTCGGCGCGGTTTTATTATCCAGTTTATGCGCTGCTGTTTTTGGACTACGGTCTCACGCTCGAGCAGTTCGGTATCTTGAACGGTATTTGGGCGGCAACGATTGTGCTGCTCGAAGTCCCCTCGGGGGCATTGGCTGATACTTTAGGGCGGCGCAGGTTGCTGGTCGCAACTGGCATTTTTATGGTGCTGGAAATGTTGGTCCTGCTAGCGGCTCCGATTGGCGGCGGGGCGGTGTTGTTTTGGCTATTTGTGTTGAATCGTGTACTCAGTGGCGCGGCCGAGGCGGCGGCGAGTGGTGCGGATGAGGCGCTGGCCTATGATTCGCTTAAGGCTGCAGGGCAGGAACGCAGCTGGGGGCGTGTGCTTGAGCGTGTGCAGCGCGATACGTCGTTGGCATTTTTCGTGACTATGATGACCGGGGCAGCTGTCTATGATGCCGAGTTAGTCAATGCGGTGCTGCGGTTGTTCGGATCTGCCCAGTTTGTGGCACCTGAACAGTTGATTAAGGTGCCCATCTTTCTTTCCTTGCTGTCGTCGCTGATTGTGTTGGCGATGGCGTTGCGTATGCAAGAAGCCCCGCTTCAAGGGCAAGTGAGCGTGCGCGCGACGTTGGCGCATTCTTGGCAGCAGTCCGTTGCTGCGGGCAAATGGATCTGGCTAACTGCTTTCCCATTTGGAGTGCTCCTGGCGGCGATGGTTCTGGATAGTGTGGTGCGTCAGTTCCTGACATTGGCCAGCCAATATTGGAGCGTCATTGAGTTGCCGATCGCCAGTTATGGTTTAATCGGTTCGGGCATGGCGTTAATGGGGGTATTTGTGCCGAGGTTCGCACGGATACTTGCGGATACATATTCTCCAGTTCAGAACTTTGTGTTCGTCGGTGTGTGTGTATTGCTCGGGTTGATGGGGCTTTCAATGGCGCTTCCATACTGGGGGATTTTACCAACTATTCTATTATACGCGGGCATTCAAATAACGGGTTATTTGGTGAGCCGCTACCTGAACGAAACGGCGCCGTCTGAGCAGCGTGCGACGGTTTTGAGCTTTCGTGGACTATCGACCAATTTCGTCTACGGTGGGGTGGCGTTGCTGTATGCGGGGTTGATCGTTTCGATTCGAAACGATCACTTACAGGGGGTCGATGGCGGCGGTGCGGCGGTTGAGGATGTAGTCTTTGTCGAATCGCTAGGGTGGTTTCCTAGTTTCTTCCTAGTACTATCGTTGTGTGTCTTTTTATCACACCGTTTTCGGTTTGGCAGATAGTCCTTGCTTACCTTATGTCCCGCGATGCCTAACCGTGTTCGCTTTTTTTCTGTTCATCGCGTACCGGATTGACGTAAATTGAGACATTGGCGATGGTATCTCCAAGATGCGCTTTAGCACGCTTCAGTGCTTTCGCGGTCGAAAGTGTCGGGTTGCTAGGCTCGTCGGTGAAGATGTTGCGGCCTTCGATCGTATCGTAGAGGCCAGAGTTTTGGAGGACACGAATCAAGTCGGCCTTCACTTCGCTGAGAATAAGGTAGCGGTTTTTGCCGGCCATGTACAGCAGCAGCTCTTCGAGTGCCATCACCGCAGTGGCATCCATATTGTGCGCATTACGCATTTTGAGGACGACGATTTTAAGGTTAGGATCTTCGCAGACACGACGCATTTGATCGCGGAACAGATCAGCCGCGCCGAAAAAAAGTTCACCTTCGACGTGTACAATCGACACTTCTGGTGTCCTGCGCTGCTCGGGCGTTTCGACTTCGGCAAGGTAGCCTTGATCATTAAAAGCATACTCAACCATCTCTGGTCGGGCGACTTTCTTCAGAAAGAGAATAATTGAGATGCCCACACCAGTGTAGATGGCGCTGTCGAGTGGCATCAGTAGGCCACTGATGAAGGTTGTGCCGAAAACGATGGCATCGGATTTGGTCGATCGAGTGACGATGCGTATTGCGTGCTTGTTTAACAGTGAGATGCCGATTGCAATGACGAGCACTGCCAGTGTGCATTGCGGGATAAAGTGTGTGTAGGGACCGAGGACAAAGGCTCCAATGAAAATAAGGGCACCACTAATAAAACTGCTCAGTACGCTGCGGCCTCCGCTTGTGGCGCTGAGTGACGAGCGCGTCAGGGAACCAGATGCGGGCATCCCAGATAAAAAGGCGCAGCCGATATTTGCCATGCCGATGGAGAACATTGCTTGATTGCCATCGAGACGTGCGCCGGTCTTTGCTGCTAGTGACTTGCCGATTGATAAGCCTTCTAAGATACAGAGCAGTGCGATCGCCAAAGCGGAGCTAGCGAGTAGCTGAATATCTTTAAGTGCGAGAGAGGGTGCTTGAAGTGACCAATTTGAGGCGTTGATGCTAGACAGGAAGGCGACGTCGGTATCTTGGCCAATGATGAGCGCAGTGAGCACTGAAAGTGTGATGAGACAAATCGCAACATTCGGCAGGGTCTTAAAGAAACGGTTGAGCGCGGCATATAGCACCATCGTGGTGAGACTGATGGCGACTGTTAACCAGTGGATGGAGCCGATGGAGGAGATCATCAGCGTCAGCGAATCGTAAAACGTCGCCCCGTTTTTTACTAAGTTAAGACCGAGTACCTTGGGGATTTGATTGGCAATAATAAGCAACGCCGCCGCGGTGATATAGCCTGTAATTACTGAGCGCGAAATATACTGCACAAAATTGGCTACCTTAAAATAGGCGCCCACCACGATAAATAAACCCACCATCAGAATCAACAATGGCACGAGACTGAGCATCTGTGTGCCTGCGATGCCGATGCCGGCAAAAGCACTCAGCAGCATGACTGAAGTCGCATTCGTCGGCCCTAGCGTGATATAGTGGCTCTTGGCAAAAATCGGCGCAACGACCGCCGCGATGGCCGAACCGTAGATCCCGTATTGAATCGGTAGGCCCGCAATCAACGCATACGCCATTCCTTGTGGAAATGCCAACAGAGCAACATTAAACCCCGCGCGCGTATCACCGACGAGATGACCCTTAAAGTCGTTTTGATAGCCCGAGAGTGACTTTCGGAGCGGAAAAAAGTCGAGGCCGTCATACTCCTTTGCCGCAATTGCGGCTTGTTTTAAATATTGAAAAATCGAGGACACTGCAGATTCGGTTTCAGACGACTGTGGGCGTGATTTTTATCAAATGCAATCTTACTGTCCGTTTGGGTAAAGTGTCGCCATGACTTCGGCGTGCAGCGGCGCTTTGGCTGCGATGATACAGCGTTCGTCGAACGCGTCGCCACCTTTCCAGCCAGTTACGGTGAAGCCCGCACCCTGCAGGCAGGGGATGATCGCTGCACAGTCCCAAATTTCCATCATCGGATCGCACATGATGTCGGTGAAGCCCGAGCAGAGCAGGATGTAGCCACCTGCATCGCCCCAAGAGCGGTAGAGTGCGGCTTTGGGAGGTAAGGCAGTCCAGTCGGCATTATTTTGCCAAAGTGTGGTACGAATCGGATCTGTGGTGCACAAGGTTGCTTCGCCCAGTGGGCAGGCATCGCGTCCAGTGACGGGCTTGCCATTGAGTGTCGTCGTTTCACAGTCGCCGATTACGAGTTGTTTGAGTACAGGCTGATTAATGGCACCGATCACGGGACGGCCTTTGTAAAGCAGGGCGATCAAGGTTGCGAACAACGGTACACCGGAAATGAAAGACTTGGTGCCGTCCACTGGGTCGAGCACCCACACAAAATCCGCATCGTCGCGCTCGCTGCCGTATTCTTCACCAATGATACCATGCTCTGGGTAGCGCTCGACGAGAATTTCGCGAATACGTTTCTCAGCATTTTGGTCGGCCAGTGTTACTGGTGTCTTGTC
>CAZIMR010000154.1:0-4256 GCA_964540215.1 uncultured Puniceicoccaceae bacterium | reverse complement strand
CAAGTGCACGTTGCGCGGCCAGTTGATTCGTCGGTCCATCCGCCAGCGGATCCGAAAATGGCACGCCCAACTCCAGTACATCGACGCCTGCATTAATCACCGCACGGCATGCTTTGACAGATGTTTCAAAGTCAGGGTCGCCAGCACACAGATAGCCGATAAAGGCGGCGCGATTTTCGGCACGGGCAGTGGCAAAGGCTTTTTCGATACGAGACATTTTGAGTATAAAATTAAAAAGTGTGAAAGTCTATAGCGACAAAGGTTTAAGCGACCACACCGAGCCTCGTCAAGTAACCAGAGAACATTCGCACCTTGCCACTCTCCGAGATTCGCACAGCGAAGCCCTTAACTATTACGCACCAGTGCTTTTTCGATCAGCGGCAACATCTCGCCGCGTCGGAAAAGTGTGACCTGCCCGGTGCTGCCCGAAACGACAACACACAGACAATCTTCGACCTGAGTGATTGACGCAGCCGCGGCGTGACGACTACCCAACCCACTGGGCAGATTATGGGTATAGTCTGGTGCATGAATCAGTGAGCCTGCGGAAATTAATACCCCATCGCCACGAATAATAAATGCACCATCAATCGAAGAAAGCTCTTTAACGGTTTCATCCATGAATGGATTCAGGATGTTTCGATCCTCATCCTTATAGCCATAGAACGGATTCAAGATAAGCGGCTTGGTATATTCAATGATTTTATCTGATTTGCCCAATACAAACAAGCAACCGACAGGATGCCCTTCACGACCTTCAACAGCCAGCTCCGTAGCAATGGCGAGCACGCGCTCGACCACCTCAGCCTTGACTCCCGTTGGCAGCATATTGGACTTCTGCATCAGCATAGTCTGAAATTCACGCTCCACATCGACCACCGTAATACTGTCGAATTGATTACTTTGCGGCAACCCACCCACACAGCAGAGACGCTCAGTACTCGAAAAGATACCGCGTGTTAGCCCAACCAACACCGCACTGCGTAACTGAGAAAAGCGATGATTACTATACGAACGAATCGGCAAAATCGCATCAATATCTTTACGCTCTGTCACTGAATCTGATGTACCATGTGCAATCAGTACTGTTTTAAACCCCTTAAACATTCGCCCTACCTCGACCCCGCCACCAAACGTATCACCAAAAACCAAAACAGAAGTGCAGTTCGCGCCTTTCGCGATCTTTGCCGCCTCCTTAAGGATTAAATTATTAAACCGATCATGGCGGCGGCGCGGCTTGACTCCATCCCCGCCGAATACCGACTTCAGTTCACTGCGAAATTCTGGCAACGAATCGGCTGCCGCCAAGCGCTCCATGTGCGAATTATCCTGAAACACACGAGCCAGCGACGCTAAGCTATACAAATAACTACGCGCATTTTCAGATGCGAGTAACAGAAAGACGTAGCGGATGCCTTGGTATTCAGTTTGCCCATCATAGCGCAAACCATTCGGACAACGTCCCACGGCGATCATATAGTTGCGCTTCATCGGCACTCGCGCATGGGGCAAACACACACCGCTGCCCAAATAAGTTGTCATCTGCTTCTCCCGATCCAGCAAGTCCCTAAGCAGCCCCTTTTTGGTCAGCTTCCTGTCCTTCGATAAATCGCAAACGTTGAGCAATTCCGACAACGCACCCTTGAAGTCGGTACTCTCGAGATCGATCACACGATTTTGAGCGATATAGCGGTCAATACGCATAAATTATATGTGAAACCTGGGCGTCTATGGTCAAAGGGTTTGAATTAATAACAAAATAAATAACAGCCGCGCAACAACCCGAAGGCCTAGGCCGCGCAACAAAACAAGAACACTGCGAATAGGCCAAGCCTGGCCAGCTTACTGATCCCACTCAATCGCACCCTTCTTCAGCTCGTAGAAAAGTCCGAGAACCATCACAAAAAGGAAAAAGAAAATCGGCAACAAAATTGGCAAGTTAACAGCAAGGAACTCACGAAAGACTAGCACCCACGGCATCAGGAAGATGACTTCAATATCGAACAAGATAAAAAGCATCGCCGTAACATAGAACTTCACCGCAAAGCGCGCATGGCCTGACCCTTCAGCCAACATGCCACACTCGTAAGGCGTGTCCTTAAGGCCGACCGAAGTGCCGCGCTGGCCAAAAATGTGCGACGCTATCAGAACGACCGCACCGATACTGGCTGCGATGGTAAATTGAATAAGAATCGGATAATAGTCCGCGATCTGCATAAAAAGAAAAAAAGGGCGCTTTTCGCCTCAGTTCAAGGTGTTTCTTCGCACATTGGTAATTATTCTAGCTCGGAGCCCCGAGTCGACAGGACTTCATCGTCCTTCTCTGAAAATGATTGATCGTTCTTTGCCGGCATAACCAAGGCCAAACGCTGCAAACGAATCCGCGATTTCTCAAACACCCCCAAGCCAAGACTGGCGGCAAAGGGCAACTGACGCGGCAGCGGCGAAATCTCTGGAAACCCATCCAACAGCCGATGCTCATTGATCTTATCACACAACAAGCGATCAATTGCGACTGGATCCGAGCTCATCCATAACAACGGCTCCGATCGAGTGTAGCGTGATTTAAAACGCGGACCTCCAATATACTGATAGCGATCAAGCGATATAAAGTGCAGTACCATTCGCTCATGCAGCTCCGGAATCGCAGCGATCTCTGCAACGGCGGACGAAGCAGTCGCCTCATTGCCAAGAAAGCGCTGACTGTTACTTACATTCCACAGGGTCGCATTCGCCAAGGCACCATCGACGCCCAGTGCAGTATCATCCACCCCGACCACCAAATTCAGCCAAAAATCCACCTCAAACAAGAGCGGCGCGGCCAGAAAACTTTTACGCTCTTTCGCACCTGCCTTCAGCGCACGACTGCCGCGCCCCAGCCCACCGAACAACTGCGGCTCCTGATTTAAGCTCGGCGGCAGCGGACTATCATAAAACCAATCCAGATCATAATACTGCTCACTATCGAGCGCATACACTGGGCAACCCTCGAAATCGTCCAGATCCGAACTGATCGGAGGCATGATACCAGCCTGACGCAACTGATGCGCTGAATAGTCCACAATCAAGATCGAGTCGCGCGCAAAGCCACGTGCCTCCAACGTCTCGATCACTGCTCGAAGCAAAGGCAACGGCGTACTCAAACCGCGACCACTGCGTGTGTTTACTTTAATGCCCACCTTACCCCGCTCCATAGGGACCAATGAAGTGCCCACCCTAGCTTCGTACGCCTCAACCAGAGCCGACACTTCGGAGTAATAACGTTCTTCCTCGATCAGCCGCACCTCCCACACCAAGCCGAGTGGCCCAGGCGGCGGCAAGTTTGCCTGCGCACTCAGCAACGACGGCACTAATAAACCACCCAAGAGAACCAACGCCGCGCAAATCCAGCGAAACAGCATTAAATCATGGCACAACCCCCGCCTATCCACTTGACACCCAAACGAGGGAAACGAAAGTGACGGTAACACTGTGGTCTTATTTCCAGTAATACACACCCTTCGCAACAAATTGCTGCTTATGCTAAAAGCAAACACCAAAAAAGTAATCTCTATTTTAATCCCTCTGACGCTCGCGGTTTTAGCAGGTTGGAGCGGGCCTAAAGAAAAGAGAGCCAACAGCCTCAATGAGGCCGCACAGCAAAGCGCTGCTGGAGACCAGACCGCGGCACTCGCCACACTCGAAACACTCTCTCAAGTATACCCCAATGACCCAGAGATCCTTCAAGAGATTGGCGTCATACACCAAGAGCTTGGCAATACCCCCGAAGCCGCCTTTTACCTCAGTGCCGCTCATGCTCTGGTACCGGACGACGTAGAACTCCTTTACCAGGCCTACCGCGCGCAAGAAAATGCGAACCTACGCGCCACCGCTCACGATCTACTCGAAACGCTCACTGCAGTGGAACCTGACGCCCTCAACACCGAACTGTGGCTACGTCTAGGCGAATTCCGCGCACAAGCGCAGCAGACTCAGCCTGCCCTCGACGCTTACTTAAAAGGCGTCGATCCAGAAAACAGCATACCCTCAGCAGAAACTGCAGTCGCAATCGGTACACTTTTTAAGCAACTCGACAACCTACCCCAAGCCGAACATTGGCTAAACATCGCCGCCAACAGCGACGACCCCAACGCCCTTCCCGCACTCTTCGGTCTTCTTGATATCCACCTTCGCAACAAAAACTGGACCGCCGCCGAAACAGCCATCACGCAACTCGACAAACAATTCCCAGGTGCTATCGATGCCAGCGAATGGGC